>CAYOHF010000138.1:0-8286 GCA_964403695.1 uncultured Woeseiaceae bacterium
TTGAAGTCGACGGGGAACGCTTTGCGAAAATGTCGGTAGAAATCATTCGCACTAGCAGCAATCGGGCGACGTTCAAATTCAAGATGCCTGACGGCAGCTACGGGCCAATTCAATCTGCAGATCTGGATCCGAGCTGGCGCGCGGAGATCGAAGGCAGGAGCTATCGTCTGCGAGAACTCGGCGCCGGGCAGGAATTGAATATTTACCTGCCTGCAGATCGTTGGGAAGCACACGTAGCGCAGAACACAACCGGTTATTTCGCTGTGTACTACCCGGTTGCTATGGAAGAAGATACTGGCGGCCGCGGTGCTGCATTGCCGTCTACGGCCAGCTTCATGCCAATGTTTGGTTTACTCGGCGGTGCGGCTCTGTTCAGCGCATTCCTGATGCGTGTATTCAGGCGTCGTTGATCCAATCGACGTAGTCCCCGACCGGTGCATCGCCAGATGCATCGATCAGGAATAGGAAAACGGGCCGCTGGCCCGTTTTTTTTATGTTTTGGCTGAGCCCTCGTGCCGCGATCTGATGCCGTGCATGCGCTACAATTTGCCCAATTGTCAGGCAAGGCATGTGAGCTGGTTAGGGAGCGAGCAAATGCGAATCTGGTCTCAGGCAAGCGAGTTGGCGGCACAGACGCCTGCGGAGCGAAATCGCTACGTTGACTTCCTGCGTTCAGTATCGATCCTGATTGTCATTATCGGCCACTGGCTCATTGCCACAACCTATTACGTCGGTGGCGAATTAACGAGTGGCCACTTGCTGAAAAGTGAGCCGCAGACCCAGTGGCTGACCTGGATATTTCAGGTGATGCCAATCTTTTTTATCGTCGGTGGTTATGCGAACGGCGTTTCACTGGAAAGTGCAAAACGCAAAGGTATTGGTTATGCGGGATGGCTTGCGGCGCGACTGAATCGACTGGTGATTCCATTGCTGGTCTTGCTGACAGCGTGGGCCGGCATCGCAACGATTTTGCACTTATTCGGTGCGCGGCCCGAAGTCATCGAATATGCATCCAAAGCCGCTTTAATTCCGACCTGGTTTCTAGCCATCTACATCATGGTGGTGATACTGGCCCCGTCCATGTACAGCATCTGGCGGCGCCTGGGATTTGCCTCTTTCTGGATGTTCGTTGCGGTCGCGGTCCTGGTAGACAGTCTTTTTTTCGCAGCTGATATCCGCTGGCCTGGCTGGAGTAACTATTTCTGGGTATGGCTGGCTGTACACCAGCTCGGGTTCGCCTGGCGCGATGACCGTATGGGCAGCCCGACACGATTGTTAATGTATTCCGCAGCCGGTCTACTGGCATTGTCGTTGCTGATTTTCGTCGGTCCCTATCCATTGGCAATGGTTGGTTCACCCGATGCGGGTCTGAGCAATACGTTACCGCCAAAAATTACGTTGCTGGCACTTGGCGTGTTTCAATTCGGCCTGCTCCTGGCGCTGCAGACGCCCATGCGGCGCGCACTGGGTAACCTGCGATTGTGGACAGCGACTGTGCTGATCAACAGCATGATCATGACGATTTACCTGTGGCACATAACAGTGATGGTCATATTCGTCGCATTGCTTTACCTGGCTGGCGGCGTCGGCCTTGGACTGGAGCCCGGCAGTACCGACTGGTGGCTGTCGCGCCCCGTCTGGGTAATTGTTTTGCTGGCATTGCTGTTACCGGTCGCGCTACTCATTTCTCCACTTGAACGGAGTTCGCGAGGCGGCGGATCATCGATACCGTCGTCGTTCAGGCAGGTGGCCGGGGCTATGATGTTCTGTCTTGGCGTCGCATTGCTGTCATTGTTTGGATTTGGCGGCGGGCCACTACCCTGGTTGGATGTTGCGTCTTTCGCCCTGGTTTTAGTTGGCGCCGGTGTAAGCGGAGTTTTGCCCGGCTTTCGCTAGATCAGTAAGCGGGCTATTCCCGCTGCATTGTTTTCTGCGAGTCTGAACAGTAATCTACAGAGACAACAACCTTTGGGCCTGCCTGAGTTTTAAGACTCACAATAAAATCAATGCGTTATATTTCCCGTGACAATATGGGCCGTTTTTTTGCACTGTGTCTGTTCTGTGCAGCGGGCGCGTATGCTGATGACTTCGGGAAAGGGATAGATGCCTTCAACAATGCAGATTACGCGAGGGCACTGGCTGCATGGCAACCACTCGCAGAGAAAGGAGACCTGAACGCGATGTACAACCTTGGTCTGATCTATGACGAAGGTTTGGGTGTCGCAATGGATAAGGAAAAAGCGTTGCAGTGGTATTTGCTACCGGCAGAGGAGGGCGATGTCTCCGCCCAGTTCAGCGTCGCAACGATCTACGATTTTGGCAATGGCGTAGCAGAGAACAATCAAAAAGCCGTTTACTGGTACACGGCGGCAGCAATGCAGGCGGACGAGCAGGCGCAATTCAATCTTGGCGTAATGTATGCGTCCGGTGAGGGCGTTGACATCGATGCTAATGCAGCAATTCACTGGTACAAGCTGAGCGCTGATCAGGGGCATGCTCCCGCACAATACAATCTTGGGTATATCTATGATGCCGGCGACCTCGTTGCCGAGGATAACCAGCTAGCGAAACGCTGGTACCGCAAAGCAGCGGACCAGGGTGATATTGACGCGCAGTATGCGCTTGCGTTGATGTATGACGATGGAGACGGCTTCGCCGAAGATAACGTTGCGGCAGCAAAGTGGTATGAACTTGCAGCCCGACAAGGTGATGTTCGGGCGCAATTCAACCTGGCAATAATGTACGACGTTGGCGAGGGCATGGCGGAGAATGATGAATTGGCCATCAAGTGGTACACCGCGGCGGCAGAGCAGGGCCATAAGAATGCACAACTCAACCTGGGTATCATGTATGAGGGTGGCGAGGGAACGGCAGTAAATCCGGCGCAAGCGATGTCCTGGTATCACAAGGCTGCGGACCAGGGGCTTGCCGATGCCCAGTATGCAGTTGCCCTGATGTTAGACGAAGGCGTTGGTGTGGCGGAAGACAACATGGCGGCTATTGCGTGGTATACGCGCGCAGCCGAGCAGGGCGATGCACAGGCGCAAAATAACCTGGGTGCGATGTACGATTCGGGTGAAGGCGTTGCCGAGGATAATGAAGCAGCGGTCAAATGGTATACACTTGCGGCAAATCAGGGCAACGCCACGGCACAAAACAATCTCGGAACGATGTATTACGCCGGCGAGGGTACGGCAACGGATAAACCGGAAGCGTACAAGTGGTTCTATATTGCAGGTGAACTGGGCAATGAAGATGCCCGCGACAATAGTTCGGTGGTTGGCAAAGGCCTGGTCCGGGCTGAGTTAAAACAAGCAAAAAAATTGGCTCGTCGGTGGCTCGAAGAATTTGAAAGCGGAACACCTATCCTTTAATCCCTCACATGTGACCCCAGATAAGAGTTTATGAAAGGCATATTCCTCCGTACATTAATTACTATGCTTGGCCTGTTCCTGGCGTCAGGGCTTGTTCCCGGCGTTTCCATCAGCGGTACAAGCGGTTTTATTTTCGCCGCCGTAATGCTTGGACTCGTCAATGCATTTATCAGGCCGATCGCGTTATTGCTGACGCTACCTATCACGCTGGTTACGCTCGGTCTGTTCCTGTTGGTCGTCAATGCCGCGATGTTCGGGCTGGTTGCCTGGATGGTGGATGGATTTCATGTCGCGGGATTCTGGTCAGCCGTGTTTGGTTCAATCGTCGTGAGCATTACCGCAGCGATTTCCTCCTGGTACATCGGACCAGACGGTCGTTTTGAGGTGTATGTAATTCGACGCGATTGACCGTTCAATACACTTGAAGAAAAATTCCCTGACGTGAGTCATAGCCATTCGCGGCTAAAGCCGCTCCCACGAAATCGCGCCAACCTTCCAGTCTGCTGAAATCGTGCGGGAGCGGCTGTCTAAACTACTGTGCCTGATTGCAGCGCACAGATGAGTGCGAGTGCGAAGACGCCGCGAATGATAGCTGCAATCCAACGAGCATGCCGACGTCGTACCGGTCAGGCAGCATTCTTGTTCATGAATGCTTCTAGATAAGGTGACGCCGCTTCCTGCGTCCGCTGAATTGAAGGTCGTGCGATCAACCGTTCCCAGTACGCACATATATTTTCGTGCTCGGAAAAAGGTGCTACCTGCTGTGCATAGAACAATGCCGGTGCAGCAGCGCAATCTGACATCAGGAATTCTTCTCCATTCGAAAACGCCTGATTGCCGAACTCATTTTCCATGAAGCCGTACATCGTTGCGATGTTCGAGCGTGCTTTTTCGATTCGTTCCGGATCCTGTTCGCTTTCCGGCTTCAGGCCCTGAAATAGTAATGTTGCTACCGCCTCGTTCAAATACAGATCATACATACGGTCCTTTAAACGAATCTTGCGCGTCAGGTTGGCGTCGCCCTTGAGTAATGTTGGCTCCGCCATGCCGTCAATGTATTCGATGATGATGCTTGACTCCGGGATGATATGGCCGTCATCGAGTTCCATGCACGGCACTTTCCCCATGGGATACGTCTTGCAATATTGACTGTGTTCTTCGGCGTCCATGAGATTGACGATTTCAGCCTCAAATTCGATGCCTTTCTCATAAAGAGCGATCAATACTTTTTGTGAATAGGTGGATAAGGGGTGGTAATAGAGTTTCATTGTTATAGTTCCTCGGTTGATGTCTACAGTGCTGTGGCCAGTCTCGACAAGCATCCATCCCAGCCTTCGTTGTGCCGCTCGCGGAGTTCTGAATCGGGAAAGCCCTCGTGAGTAAGCGTCAATTCCGTTTCCGCATCGTTTAGTGCGCGAAAATCAAGAGTGACGCGGGTAACCAGTTCTGAATCGGCCCACTTCCAACTGAAAATCAGTTGTTCATTCGGCGTCACTTTTTCATATACGCCACTCGGTGAATGAATGTCGCCGTCCTTGCCTTGCATTACGATGCGATAGCTGCCGCCTTCGCGCGGGTCTGACTCGGCAACGGGAATGGTCATGTCGTCTCCCGGGCAAAACCACTGTTTTAGTAATTCCTCTGTGGTCCACATTGCGAACAGGCGTTCGCGAGATGCGGGGAAGGTACGTTTCACAACCAGGGTGTTACCTGAATTCATGTGTAGCTCCTTAATGATTCGATCATTCGCTTTGCAGTAGTTTGTCGAGCGCGTCAAATCGTGATTCCCAGAATTCACGGTGGAAATGCAACCAGTCCTCAGCCGTCTTCAGACCCTCAGTCGACAGGGAGCAACGATGTTTTCGACCGGAAATATGTCGCTCGATCAGACCGGCGCGCTGCAATATTTTCATGTGCCTGCTTATTGCAGGTGCGCTGATTTCGAATGGCGCTGCAAGCTCGCCGACAGTAGCGCTGCTTTCTGCGAGCCGCGCCAGGATAGAGCGTCGAGTCTGATCTGACAGGGCGAAAAATACCTGGTCGAGTTGCTGAGTTGTTTGCATTCGTTGATTTAATAGTTAACCGATAGGTTAACAATAGTAAATCTGCAATGAGATTGCAAGCAGGAATTAGATTACAGTGAGCGCGGCCCCGCGAGCCGGCGTATTTGAGAGTTCGCCAGGGTTCAGTATCATTATTCAGGAGATCACGTTGGCGATTCAAACGAAGACAGTTGAGTACAAAGATGGCGATGTCTTGCTCGAAGGCTACCTGGCCTGGGATGACACTAATGACGACAGCAGGCCCGGCGTGCTGATTTCACACGCCTGGGCTGGCCGCAGTGAGTTCGAAGATGGTAAGGCAGAGCGCCTGGCGGAACTGGGCTACGCCGGTTTTGCGCTCGACCTGTACGGCAAGGGCGTTAGCGGCAATAACGCCGAGGAGAATGGTGCCTTGATGCAGCCGCTTCTTGACGACCGGAAAATGTTACAGAGGCGCATGACGCTTGCGTTAGAGCAAATCAGGAAAGAGGAGATTGTTGACGCGACGAGGGTCGCCGCCATGGGCTTCTGTTTTGGCGGACTATCGGTCCTTGACCTTGCCAGAACCGGCGCCGACTTGTCGGGTGTTGCGAGTTTTCATGGTCTCTTCAATTCACCAGGGAACACTGAGGGCAATCGTATCCTTGCGAAGGTTCTGGTGATGCATGGCTGGGATGACCCCATGACTAAACCTGAGCAGGTCCTGAGCCTGGCGGATGAATTGACCGCTATGGGCGCTGACTGGCAGATTCATGGCTATGGTAATACCATGCATGCGTTCACAAACCCTGCCGCAAACGACCCCGGGTTTGGTACTGTCTACAATGCCCAGGCTGATCGGCGCTCATGGCAGAGCCTGCAACTTTTCCTGACCGAAATATTCTGACTTAATCCCAGTCAATGACACACACGCAGCAAATCTGTTGCGTTAAACGAGGTTAACCGTGAAAAAAGCAATCCAATGGTCTTGTATGGCCTGTTTCGCACTAATGAATTTGTCAGCCTGCAGCCAGAGCAACGAAACGGATGGAACGCCGGATGAAACGCCGGACGAACCTGCCGCGGTGACCGCGACATCTGCAGATCCTCAGGCAGGCAATCTTGCAGCTGAGCAGGCGACTGCGGAAATTACGGCAGAGTATATGCGCAGCCTGATCATTGAAATCTCGGACGACAAATATGAAGGAAGAGGACCCGGCTCGAGGGGTGACGTTGCCGCCAGGAAATATCTCGCTGAAGAACTTGAAAAGCTGGGGCTCGAACCGGCCGCCGCTGATGGCTCCTGGGAACAACCCTTCGATCTTGTCGGAGTAACTGCGGAACAACCGGATGAGTGGGTATTTAACAACGGTGAGAATTCGTTAACGCTCAGTCAATGGGACGATTTTATTGTCTCCAGCGGCGTACAGGCCGAACGAGCCGAAATTGAGGATGCCGAGATCGTATTTGTCGGTTATGCCATGCAGGCACCGGAATACGATTGGGATGATTTCAAGGATCACGACCTGAACGGCAAGGTACTGCTTATCCTGAACAATGATCCCGATTGGGATCCTGATCTTTTTGCTGGCGAAAAGCGCCTGTGGTACGGGCGTTGGGATTATAAATATCGGAGTGCCGCGAAGCAGGGCGCAGTCGGCGCCATTATTATTCATACCCAGCCATCGGCGGGTTATCCATTCCAGGTAGTACAGACATCGTGGACCGGGGAGCAATTTGAGCTACCCGCGGGTGATGAACCCAGAAACAAGGTTGCAGCCTGGGTGACAGAAGATGCAGCTCGGCAGCTTGTTAGCATGGCCGGACTTGACCTCAATACGTTAAGAGAAGCGGCAGACAATCGCGATTTTGAACCGGTCCCTCTCGGCATCACAACGTCCATCGGCATGGACGTAAGTATTAAGAAAGTGACATCGGCCAACGTGCTTGGATTGATTCCGGGCAGCGATCCTGTATTGAGCGATGAGGTCGTTATCTACACCGCGCATCATGATCATCTTGGTATCGGCACACCAAATGAGGCGGGCGATGCCATTTACAATGGTGCCTTTGATAACGCGTCAGGAGTGGCACAGGTCATGGCGATGGCCAAGGCCCTCAAGGCATTGCCAGTGGCACCGCGACGCTCGATCCTGGTTGCGCTGGTTGGTGCGGAAGAACAAGGGCTGCTCGGTTCAATGTACTACGCCGAGAACCCGACATACAGACCAGGAAAAATAGCGGCAAACCTTAACTATGATGGTGGCAACATCTGGGGCCACACGCATGATGTCACGTTCGTCGGTCTCGGTAAGTCTTCAGTGGATGACATCGTGATCGCGATTGCCGCCGAACAGGGCAGGGTCGTCAAGCCCGACCAGTTTTCGGATCGCGGCTATTTTTATCGCTCGGATCAGTTCAGCTTCGCGAAAATCGGTGTACCGGCAATGTATCTTGATGCCGGCACGGATTTTGTTGATCGGCCACCAGAATGGGGAAAGCAGCAGGTTGATCACTATACCGATGTCAATTACCACCAACCCTCTGACGAATACGATGACAGCTGGAACTTCGATGGCATGATTGCTGATGCAATGCTTGGTTTCTGGACCGGTTTGGCAATTGCCAATGCAGACGACATGCCGGGTTGGGTTAAAGGTGATGAGTTCGAGGCAGCGCGGCTTGAAGCACTGGCTGCTGAAGAGGAATAGGTTGGTTCGTCGGGATTGGTATTGACGAAATAGTCACGTAATTCTTTCCTCTTCGCGGCTAAAGCCGCTCCCACAGATTGAGGCAACCTGTGGGAAAGACGCAAGCTTTGGAAAGAGGCGAGCTTTGGGAAAGAGGCGAGCTTTGGGAAAGAGGCAAGCTTTGGAAAGAGGCAAGCTTTG
>CAYOHF010000139.1:0-8192 GCA_964403695.1 uncultured Woeseiaceae bacterium
GGCACCAGACCGCGCAAGTGCCGCAGCCCTTGCAGAGCGCGGCATTGATCGCCGAGGCCGTGGAAAACAGGGCGGCAATCGCGATGATGCGAAACCCGCTCTCACCGAATATAGGCTTCGCGGCTTCTGCGAGTGCGTAATCCTTGGCGGCGATGACCTCTGCTGCTGGTAGCTGCCCGAATACAGCTAACGCGATCGCGACGTAAAGGACCATAACGATCGCGATTGCCGTCATGATGGCGCGGGGCAAGGTTTTCTCCGGGTTTGGCATATCTTCGGCTGCGTTGGTGATCACGCGAAAGCCTTCATAGGCGAAGAAGGTAATCGCCAAACTGTAGAACACGGTGCTAATGGGGGGGTACTCCGCAGGGGACAGCAGGTCGGGTTGGATGTAGTAAAGCCCGATTAATGCAAAGACGATGAGTACCGAGATCTTGACAGCCACGACGACCAGCTCGATGCGCGCGGCGCTTCGTGCACCATTGAGGTTGACAAGCATGAACGCCAGAATGATCGCCGCGGCAAGCGTATCGACCAGCAGAGCCGGCGCCTCGTCAGAGAAAAAGGTCGCCGCATAGACACCAAAGGTCTTGGCAACAAGAGAAACGGAAATGACTGCGGCCAAGTACATCATGACGCTAATAGCGCCTGAGAAGATCCCCACGCCGTAAGCTTGAATGAGATACTCGACCAACCCACCCGAGGACGGATAACGAGCTCCCAACTTGCCAAGGGAGTAGCCGCTCAAGAGCGCAATCGTGCCACCCGCGAGAAAAGACAGATAGACCGCATTCGAAGCGATAGCTCCTGCCTGCCCCAGAAGTGCAAAGATGCCCGCCCCAACCATGGCGCCAATTCCCATGGCAACGGCAGACCAGAAAGTGACCGGCTTGCCAGATTCATGCATGACGGCAACCTTGGCTCATCACTGGCCTGCGCATCTCACTGTGCACTGCTCTCACGAGCCAACACCAGACAATACAGGACACGGTTCGTTGCACCAATTTCAGCACCTGGCGGAAAATGAAACGCCTGGCGTAGTCAACCCGCCTCGGCACCTGTCTATGGCGAAATCGTGCGCAGGCCGCGACTGGCAGATGGTATAGACCCCGGCAGTGACTGCGCCAGCGGCATGAATCCAGGTGTGCAACTTTCGGTAGTGTCTTCCCGGTTCTTTCAATGGGTGTTTCACTATCCAACGTGTAATGGCAGCGTTGGTCGTTGTAGAAGTCATTGCGGTGTTGGCACTGTAGAAGACTGTCAGGATGGGCTCCTACAAATTTGCTGCCTCTGTTAAGGGCCTGCGCCCGGATTATAGCTTCCATCTTGAGGTTCGTTCGTGTGCAGGGTCCCTGTTCGTTTTGTGTTTAGCGGCCATTTGCGCGATCCATTCGAACCAATCCGCCCATGACGGTTGATTCTGCCCGGTCCGGACCGATGCCAGCCAGACAGCCAGTTTTCGATGCACGGACATCATCACGCCACCGGCAAGCTCCACGACCAGATCGAACCTGGCTATTTTCTTGTAGACCAGTAGTCCCATTGTCTAGAAGGATGTAGTGACAATGACCGCGGCCTGCTCACACGCCTGCCCCGTTTCTCGCAGCTCACTGGCCGAGATACCATCTGGAAGCTGGCGCAGTAGAGAGATAGCTCGGGCGAGTTCGGGGTTATAGAAGGTTTGCGTCAGGTTCGTCGTAACTCGATCACGTTGTTAAGCACGATAAACGCGAATCTGAAACCCGCCAAAAACAAGACCCGACACAATAGTAAACGCGCCGAATATTTCGGCAATTGAAGCCATCTGCTGCAACGACATTCCGCTCCCGTTATTCTCCCAACCAGTCCCGTGGGCGAAGATAATTGTCGTACAGGTCCGCCTCCGGCGAACCCGGTTCGGGCTTCCAGTCATATTCCCAGCGCACGCGCGGCGGCAATGACATCAATATGGACTCGGTGCGCCCGCCTGATTGCAGGCCAAATAGCGTGCCGCGGTCGTAAATCAGGTTGAACTCCACGTAGCGGCCGCGGCGATACAGTTGAAATTCCCGCTGGCGCTCACCGAACTTATGACCCTGCCGGGCGGCAACGATCGGCAGGTAAGCTGGTAAAAACTGATCACCAAGCGCTTGTGTCAACGCGAACGATTTTTCAAAACCGTATTCATTCAGGTCGTCAAAAAAGAGGCCACCGACGCCGCGTGTCTCGTCACGATGCGGCAAAAAGAAATAATCGTCGCACCAGGTTTTGTATTTGTCGTAGACATCATCACCAAACGGTGCGCATGCTTCCCTGGCTTTTTCGTGCCAGTGAGTGACATCCTCATGAAACGGATAGTACGGAGTAAGATCGAAACCACCGCCGAACCACCACACGGCATCGCCATCGCGCGCGTCAGTCGAAAAGAAACGAAAATTCGCGTGTGTGGTCGGCACATACGGGTTGTTGGGGTGGAGTACCAGTGACACGCCCATCGCCTGAAAACTTTGTCCGGCAAGTTCCGGACGGTTTTTCGTCGCGGACGGCGGCATTTCCTTGCCGAACACATGTGAAAATCCGACGCCGGCCTGTTCGAAAACATCGCCTCCGACCAGAACACGACTTTCGCCACCGCCGCCCGCGGGTCGATCCCAGCGATCGCACCGAAACTTCTGCTTGCCATCGACATCTTCGAGTGCAGCGGTTATGCGTTGTTGCAGCGAGCGAAGATACTCTTCCACTGCCTGAATATTTGTCTCGGTCATGCAGGCCTCAATGTCTTCCCGGTGAGTAAATCGCGAATTTCAGACGGACCGGTTGCACGGCCACAGTCTCCTGGAACGATATAGTCTACAAGAGCGCCGAAGCGACGGCGAAGTACGAATGAATTGCGAGCCGGCGGACGCCCGGAAATGTTAGCACTGGTAGAGACAAGCGCCGCTTGGGCAGCGTCACACAATGCTCGTGCGACGGGATGGGTCGTCAAGCGAACGGCTACCCCGTCATGGGCCCCGCGAATCCATAACGGCACATCTTCTGTCGCCGGTACAATCCACGTTACGGGCTTATCGTCGCTGGAGGACAGCGGGGCGCTGCTTTCAGGGAGCCGTATCCAATGTTCCAGTTGCGCCAAATCAGCCGCGATCAAAGCAAGGCCCATTGCCGGATCGCGCTCTTTAATTTCCAGGATTCTGCTGACCGCCGCAGCGTTGTCCGGCAGACAGCCAAGACCGAATACACCCTCGGTTGGATAAGCCACTACGCCGCCACTGTGCAGGATGCGGGCTGCTCGTTGAATGGGCTGGGACTCGACCATTCGCTACATCGCCCTAACGTCTAGCCGGCGCTGGAGTCGTCGCCGTCAGCCGGTTTTGCGGCAGTTTTCTTTTTGGCGACTTTCTTTGTTGTCTTTTTCCGGGCTTTCTTCTTTTTTGCTTTCTTCTTGGCCTTTTTCTTTGCGGCTTTTTTCTCGACCTTTTTCTTGGCGACCTTCTTCTTTTTGCCACGCCGTCCACGTACGGGTGCAGCCGCAAGCAACTCTATGCATTCCTCAAGCGTCAATGACTTGGGTTCACGGTCTTTCGGCACTCGTGCATTTTTCGTCTTGTCAGTTATATACGGACCATAACGACCGTTAAGTACCTGTATGCCTTCCGCTTCGAAATCCTGAATGAGTCGTTCTGCATCAGCCTTAATCTTTTCCGCAACCAACTCCAGAGCTCGCGGCAATTCGACCGTGTACGGATCGTCTTCTTTCATGGATACGTACTTGTCGCCATAACGAATGTAGGGGCCGAACCGCCCGACGCTGGCCGAGACGGGCAGGCCATCCGCTGTTTCACCAAGTTTGCGCGGCAGCTTGAAGAGTTCAAGTGCTGTTGCAAGGTCGATGTCATTCATTTTCTGGCCGGGGCGCAGTCCGGCAAATTTCGGTTTATCTTCGTCGTCCTTGGTACCAATCTGCACAAACGGACCGTAGCGACCCATGCGGACAGTAATGGGTTTGCCGCTTTTCGGATCTGTGCCGATCTCGCGTGACTGCGCAACCTGCTCGCGCGAAACGCTTTCCTCTTTGTCCGTTACCAGGTCATGAAACGGTTTCCAGAAATGCTCGAGCAATGGCACCAGGTCTTTCTTGCCAAGTGAGACTTCATCGAGATCGTCCTCAAGGCGCGCCGTAAAATCATAGTCCACGTATTGCATGAAGTGTTCGGTCAGAAAACCGATTACGATCCTGGCTATGTCTGTTGGCAAAAAGCGCTTGCCATCCATCTCGACGTATTCACGGTTTTTCAATGTAGCGATGATGTTGGCGTAGGTCGAAGGTCGACCAATGCCGTACTCTTCGAGCGTCTTGACCAGGCTTGCTTCCGTGAATCGCGGCGGTGGCTCAGTGAAATGTTGCTCCGGACGCAATTCATCCAGGTTGATTACGTCACCTTCATTGATTTCGGGTAGCAGACGATCTTTATCGTCCTCGACGTCCTCATCTTTACCTTCCTGGTAAACCGCCATAAAGCCGGGCTCGACCAGGACAGATCCGTTTGCCCGCATGCGATGATCGTTAGCAGCATCCGGCGTGTCAGTGGAAAGCCCGGGCGTGAACTCAAGTGCAACGGTGTCGAAAATAGCCGGCACCATCTGGCACGCCATAGTGCGCTTCCAGATCAGCGTGTAAAGTTTGAACTGGTCATCATCGAGTTTGCCTTTCAACGATTCAGGTGTACGCGCAACCGAAGTTGGTCGAATAGCTTCGTGCGCTTCCTGAGCATTTTTTGATTTGGTTTTGTACGTGCAGGGTTCTGCAGGCACGTTTTTCTTGCCGTAGCGCTCTTCGATCACGTCCCGAATTTCATCAACCGCAACAGAGGCAAGCGTCACCGAATCAGTACGCATATAACTGATGAGGCCTACATTGCCTTCATCCGGTAGTTCCAGTCCTTCATAGAGGCGCTGCGCAACGCGCATCGTCCATTGCGTATTGAAACCAAGTTTGCGGGAGGCTTCCTGTTGCAGTGTCGACGTCGTGAACGGTGCTGCCGGATTGCGACGACGTTGTTTCTTTTTAACGCTGACGGTAGTCAGTTTTCCGGCCGCCGCCGCGAGCATGGTTGTCTCGACTTCACGGGCAGCAGTTTCATTCTCGAAACTGAATTGCTCTACTTTCTCGCCTTTGTATCGCACCAGACGTGATACGAACGGTTGTTCGTCCTTACTGATACCGGCCTCGATCGTCCAGTACTCGCGCGATTTGAATGCCTCGATCTCAAGCTCGCGCTCGACGATCATTCTCAGTGCAGGGCTTTGTACACGTCCGGCGGACAAACCGCGCTGGACTTTTTTCCAAAGCAACGGTGACAGGTTGAAGCCGACCAGGTAGTCCAGTGCCCGGCGCGCTTGCTGGGCGCTGACAAGCTCAGCTGAGACCTCACGCGGATCATTAATTGCCGCTTGCACCGCATTCTTCGTGATTTCATGAAAAATGACCCGGTGCACTTCTTTGTTCTCCAGGGCATTCTTTTCGTGCAGTAATTCCGTCAGATGCCAGGCAATGGCTTCGCCTTCCCTGTCCGGGTCAGTCGCGAGGTACAGTGCGTCAGCTTTCTTCAACGCTTTTATAATCGCTTTGACGTGTTTCTCATTGCGCTCAATGATCCTGTACTTCATCGCGAACCCGTTCTCGGGATCGACCGCACCTTCTTTGGGCACGAGGTCACGCACATGGCCGTAGGACGCGAGGACATCAAAGTCCTTGCCGAGATAATTGCTTATGGTGCTAGCCTTGGCTGGGGATTCGACTATGACAAGATTTTTGGACATTCGAGCTGACTATTCCTTTTGTGGCACCAAAATGAGCAAAACCGCAGACGATGCCGCGGTTGAATTACAGCTTTAAGAGCCGGGTGTCAAGATTTGTCGTGTCAGCGACGCGTCAGAGCGCAGTAAAACTGTCAGTGAATTGCAGTATCGGTATCGTCAAAAACGAGGTCTTCCATACGAGCGTACGCCAGTTCCTGGCCCGGCTGGCTGAATAAAACCATCAATACGACCCACTTAATCTGCTCGACATCGATATCCGGGCTTTCGAGTGCCAGCAGTCGGTCAATCAGAATTTCGCGCTGCGGTGGCGAGAGAATGCCGATCTGCTCAAGGTAGGTTATAAAACCACGGCAGCCCGCATCCAGCCGCTGCATTTCGCATTCGTCATAAATGCGCATTCCATGGCCGGTGTTTGAGGTGTGGACGAGTTTTTGCTGGTTGTCGGTTAGCCCGTCGAGCCAGTCAAGCGCGCGGTCGATTTCGCTATCGCCAAAACCTGCACGGGAAAGCTCACCGCGCAGCTCGTTTTGATCCGGTTCGGGTTCTTCCTCAGCGTCGATGTAGGTCTCAAACAAATACATCAGTACGTCGAGTACATTCTCTTTCATGCCTGGAGCGTCTCCCTGTTGACCGTTATCCAGTTACTGCCGTCTGTTTGCTACTTGATTGCCGCCGTTTTTCAAGCTGGACGTCTTGAATATCGACCGCCAGCTTGGGCTTCAATCTTTTTCTCAAGCTCCAGGATCAGAAGCATGGAGGAAACCTGATCAATCGTCAATCCGGATTGTTCGGCGAGCTCATCTGCGCTTGCCGGGTCATAACTTAATGTTTGTAGCAGTTTTTCGTAGTCCACATCGTGATGTTCGTTATCGCCGGTTTCAGGCGCATCCTGTAACGCGCTTTGCATAAGATGCCCGACCATCGGGCCCAGCTCGCTAACGATATCATCCGCGCTCTCGACCAGTTTTGCGCCCTGTCGAATCAGCTGATGGCAGCCGCGCGACATCGGATTATGTATTGAGCCCGGAATGGCAAAAATTTCGCGCCCCTGTTCCGCTGCAAGTCGCGCACTGATCAGCGATCCGCTGCGTTTTGCTGCCTCTACCACCAGGGTGCCAAGACTCAATCCGCTGATCAGGCGGTTGCGTCTCGGGAAGTGCTCCTTGCGTGGCGGACTTCCCAGCGGATACTCGGAACAAAGCGCACCACCGGCAGCAATGCGGTGTGCCAACTCACGGTTCTCGGCCGGGTAGATTCGGTCAATGCCGTGACCGAGAAAAGCGACGGTCAGCGCGTCGGCATCGAGCGCACCCTCATGTGCCGCGGAATCGATACCTTGCGCAAGGCCACTGACGATACAAAAACCCGATCTGCCGAGATGCTTTGCAAATTCGTACGCGTTTTGCCGACCGCCACGGGTTGGATTGCGGCTGCCAACAATAGCGAGCGTCGGCAAATGCAGCGCGTCAATATTGCCAACGACATATAACTTAGACGGCGGGTCCGGAATCCGCTGCAACAATTGCGGAAAGTCATCCGATTCTGCCGCAACGATGTGGTGTTGCGGTTCGCTGAGCCATAGCCGGTCAATTTCGCTTGTTGCCACTCACCCTTACCTGAGAAGTTTTCCCTGAATCCATAGTAGTGGTTATCCACGAGTAACGGGAATACATATCTGGCAAAGGCCTGCAGATTTCGCACGCAAAAAAAAGCCGGCACTGTCACGGCGCCGGCCCTTCTTATTATTTGTTGTTTAGCAGCTTGCTAAAAAACTATTTATTTTCACGGGCCGCTAAATAGGGTTGCGTACGGCGTCCAAAATGTGAATGTCGCTCGTCGCAAGCATTACAAGCCCGTATCCGATGCGGTCATAAACTTTGAAGACCATGATCGTACCTGCCTCTTCGTCCGGCAGGGTGACTTTTTCGTTGGCACCAAAGCTGCCCATCCTGTGACCGGCATAACGATCACGGACTGTTTCGCCGGCCTGGTAAACCGACAATACGTCTCCCGGTGCCAGACCATGACGTGCGCCGCGGTTCAGAACAACGACCTGGTATTGGCCAATCATCGTTACTCCGCCGATAACCGAGATGATTTTACCGTCGACATCAATATCGGGTGCTTTCGGAAAGAAATTCAACGGAATGTCCACAGTCTCCGGAACCAGGCGATCGCCCTCAAGCGCCTCGCGGTTGGTGTCTGTCAGGGAGACCGTTGCCGGGTCGCCGCCACGGGACAGCGCCCCCTCACCGATATAGATACCCTGATAGCCGATCAGCTTGTTGTCATCGGGGTCCCTGAGCTCATCGCCAACATGGACCACGCTAAAGCGCGTACCGGTGGCTACTGGCTCGCCGCCCCGGACATAGATGTCGTTACCGGCAGAAGCG
>CAYOHF010000140.1:0-8151 GCA_964403695.1 uncultured Woeseiaceae bacterium
AACATCGGCCACATTTACAACACCGAGAACGACGACACCGACTATCAGACCGGTCGGGAGCTACATCTCGATGTGGTGTTTAACCAGTTCTTGTCCGAGACTTTCGCAGTCGGCCTGCACGCTTTCTACCTGAAGCAGATCACGGGTGACAGCGGCAGCGGCGCATTACTCGGCGACTTTAAAGCCGAATCGGCCGGCGTCGGGCCGGCGCTGCTATGGGCGACGCAGATCGGCGGTCAGGATGTCTCGTTCATCGCCAAGTGGCTACACGAGTTTCACGCCGAGAATAGGCTGGAAGGCGACCACGTGTTCGTAAGTTTCGCGCTGGACTGGTAGCCATCCGCAACATCGCCGCAGGCCTTGCCGGGCTCGTCGTCGGGCCGAGGACCTGTTGGGTGCGAATTACAGTTCAAGCCGCTTCTGGTCACTGATACAGTCCGCGGCAGCGCTCTTCCCAGCGATATTCGTCCAGGTGAGCGACCTTGCGATTGTTAATACCTGTTGGGTGCGAATTAGTAGTCAAGCCGCTACCGGGAGCTGATACAAACCACGGCAGCGTTTTTCCCAACGATAGTTTTCCAGGCGAGCGATCTTACGGTCTGTGATTTCATCTTGTTCGTTGCGAGGCGCGCCGTTGAGTCCTCGGTGAACACGGTCCCGATTGTAATATTCTTTGAACAACATCAATTTTCTTTCTAAGTCATGAGCATTCCAGAAAGGTAATTGATCGAGATACTCTCGACGGATCGTGCCAATCAATCTTTCGACGAATGGATGCGACAAAGGGACGTATGGCACGGTCTTCACCTCCGTCACATCGAGAATCCGGAGATTCGCGGACCATTGGCGAAATAGGAATAGCGGATCGTTGTCGGAGCTTAGGTACCGGGGCATGCCGGCCCCACTGATGATGCAATTGAACATGCGGCAGATTGTGGGTCCATCAAGCGGCCCACCCCTCACGAAAGAATGGCCGGATAATCATCACATTCCGGCCAAAAAATTACTAGAATGGCCGGGTAATTTAGTGAACGCCCGATTTTATGGCCAGAAAAATCCAACGCGAAGCCGCTCTCTATGTCCTGATGCGAAACTCGGGGTCATTATCTGCCGCTGATATTTCGCGCCGGGCGGGCCCGGAATTGCCGCTGAGAACACTACGCCGCTGGTTATCGGAATGGGTAGCCGAGGGTCTGATCACACGCTCGGGCGTTGGTCGCGCGACCCGTTACCAGTCCGTATCGGCGGCAGGCTATGGCACTGATCTTGCGACATCCCGCATGTGTTTTTTGCGGGGCCTCGACAGCGACCTGAAGAGAGACTTGCTGGCGCAGATCCGCGACCTGTGGACGCACACGTCTACTGCACTCGAAGGCAATACGCTTACGCTCGTAGACACCCATTTCATTTTGCAGGAAGGGCTGACGATTTCCGGCAAGCCAATCAAAGACCACCAGGAAGTCATTGGGCATTCCCATGCCATCGATTTGCTTTACCAGTGCCTGAACGAGCCACTAACCAAAAGCATTATTTTCGAAATACACAAAGCGGTGCAATCTGAGCAGGTGACAGATATTGATAAACCGAACGGTGCATGGAAAGTTGAGCCGAATGGCACGCACGCGGTTGCAGCGGATGGCCGCCAGGTGTTTATTGAGTATGCGATGCCCTCGACGGTACCTGCGCTGATGACGAAGATCATTGATTTCACGAATTCGATTAACGTCGACAATATCTCCGAGGTTACGGCACACGAGCATTACTCGAAAATTCATATGGGGATTGTCCATGTCCACCCGTTTTGGGATGGCAATGGTCGAGTCGCCCGGTTGCTGGCTAACATTCCCCTGCTGAAGGCCGGGCTACCTCCACTGACGATTCCTGAGGAACAAAGGCGCACCTACTTACAACTGTTGGCCGATTACCAGGTAACGATCGGCCAGCTGGATGAGAGGACGGGCGTCTGGCCGGACAAAACTTTTTTGGTAGACTTCAATCGATTCTGTGAGGCATGCTTCGGCTCGATTCGAGAATTGGTCGTGGCGGCTTTCAAATTACAGAAAAAATGGACATGAATTTCAGCGGAATTAAAATGATGAGTGACAAGTAAATGACCAGCATTCGTTTCGTGTGTATGGGCAATATTGTTTTATATCTGTAGAAACAAATAGTTATGTGGCCCTGGCACAATGTAGGCTACAAGTTGTTGCCAGCAGGCTCCACAATGATAATACGGTTGTATTGACATTAACAGCAATATAAACGTATTATTAATCATGTTTACTGATACCCAAATACGTGAAGTCTTTCACTTCTACTTTCTCGACAGGCTCCTGAAACTATCCGATCCCGGCCTCTACGTACTCAAGGGCGGCGTCAATCTGCGTTTCTTTTTCAGAAGTCCCCGGTATTCGGAGGATATGGATATCGACGTATTGGCCGGCAGTGTGCAGACCTTGAAAAAGAACGGCTACAAGATTCTTAATGACGGAGCTTTTCAACGTAGCTTGCGATCGTTTGATATTGCCGACGTTGAAGTCAACGACCCGGCCAAAGCCAAGCAGACCGAAACAACGCAGCGATTCCGATTCGGGTTGATAACTCCCGCCGGTCATCGCCTGCCTACCAAGGTTGAATTTTCCCGGCGCAATAAGTGCAGTGATGGCGATTCGGAATCGGCATTGGTCGACACAGAGATTGCCCGTTCCTATCGAAGACTTTCGTTCCGATGCCCACATTACACTGGCGGCGCCGCCATTATGCAAAAAGTGCGGGCGCTCGCCGGTCGACCCGTGACGCAAGCACGCGATGCATTCGACCTCGCGATCTTGTTTCGCGGAGGGCACAGCCTATCCGCAGCCGGGTCGCAATTACTCGCAGACGGAGAGTACGCAAAAGCCATTGATTGCCTGATGGGATTGACCTGGCAGGAATACGAAGGACAGGTCGTCGAGTTTCTGGAAGTGGAAAGTCGAGAGGAGTACGGCAGCAAGAACACCTGGAATTCGTTGCAGAATCTGGTACTGAGTCAGTTGGAAGCCGATGCTTAAGTTATTTAACTCGGATGATTTCGTTGTCTTTACGACACGTGAGTTTGCGAATCACGTCGGTATCTCGATGTCGGCCTCCACTAAACGGTTGTCTCGGCTATCCGAAAAAGAATTTCTAACTCGAGTTACCAAAGGCGTTTGGGCAAATTCCGATCATCCGTATTTTCATCCACTGTGCTGCGTTCCTTATCTGTTGGGCAAAGAACAGGGCTATGTTTCATTTCTCACAGCGTTACATCTTCACGGCTTGGTTTCGCAAATCCCGAAAACGATCCAGGTTGCGACAACAGGTCGCGCTCGTTCGCTAAATTCGCCAGTTGGCCGCTACGAGTTTTTCCAGATCAAGCCAGAACTAATGACGCAGGGCGTTGACTGGAGTAAATCACGGTTGCCGTATCCTGTCGCCAGCGCGGAAAAAGCATTGCTCGATACGCTTTATCTCGCGACACGCAAGAATCGACGATTTGCGCGCATGCCTGAGCTCGATGTCACTCAGTCCGGGTTTCGAATACGGGAGTTCGGACGCCTTCTTGACGGGCTTCCGATTCCGAAGCGAATACTGTCGGCTATGCGCTCGCAATGGGCGACTATTCGACCATGAAACGAAAGCCATTCCAGGAACCGCCCGCCGACGCAAACAGGAATATTGAATGGTAGGGCTTTGATTGTTTTTCCTGCTAATATCTGTCGCACGACGTTTTTTGCCACTGGCTACAAGTCAAACCGGCTGACAGTGAACTTCGACGGAATTGTTCGAACGACTTTGCGAATAAAATAAAATCCTTATGACCAAGCAATCAAGTACCAGCGTACTATTCGTATGCATGGGCAATATCTGTCGCTCGCCAACAGCGGAGGGCGTGTTTCGAAAACTAGTTGCAGATGCGGGGCTGGCGGAACAAATTCAATCGGATTCTGCGGGCACACATGCATTTCATGCTGGCTCCTCACCCGATCGTCGCGCGCAGGCTGCTGCTGAGCGGCGTGGTTTCAAACTGAGTGACATTCGTTCCCGGCCGGTAACGGCTGATGATTTCATACATCACGACTACATTCTGGCCATGGATCTCGACAACCTCGAAAATCTGCAGGAACATGCGGGCGACGAACATCGCAACAAGGTGATGTTGTTTTTGCAGTTTGCGGATGGCGATGCATCCGCGGAAGTGCCGGATCCGTACTACGGTGGATCGGCCGGCTTTGAAAGAGTGCTGGACCTGGTTGAGCAAGCGTCCCGAGCACTGCTCGAGACGCTTCAGTCCGATTTAGAGTCGACTCGCTAGGCTTACTGGTCAGAAACTTCCTGTTCTGTACCACTGTCTTTAGACGGTGCGGCAGGTTCCCACGGCAGCAAACTACCTTGCGGTTTTTCAGCAACGGGTTTCGCTTTGGGTGCAGATTCTACTGTTGATTCTTTTTTCTCCGATCTTGCAGGTTTCTCCACTTTCGCTGCTGGAGCGGACGCCGTTTTTTCGGCATCGTTCGCAACAGGTTTCTCTGACTTGCTTACCGAAGGGCTACTGTCATCTGCCATCTTAATGGCCGGCAATGCTGGCTGCGTATCAGCGGTATCGGACGATTTTGCCTGCGGTTGCGACTGCTTTTTCTCAGCAGGCGCTGCGGCCGCAGCAACTTCAGCAACCGCTTGCGAACTTGTCGGCTTTGCATTGCTTTCCTTAGCCTTAGCGGGTCTGCGTGATCGCTTTTTCTTTACTGGTTCTGCTGGCGTCGCTGCTTGGTCAACCGGCGCCTCGGGTTGCTTATCCCTGGCAACTGGCTCGCTTGCCACTTTTACATCCTCAGACTTCGGCGGCGTAACCGTTTCTGCTTTTGTTTCTTTCGCAGCGGGTGCTCTGGATTCCTTCGGTGCCTGCTCCCCAGCCTCCACATTGCCCTTGCTCTGTTCTGTGTTCTGCTGCTCGTTATTCACTGTCTCCTGAGCGTCTTTCGTTTCTCCACTACGCCGCCTGCGACGTCCGCCGCGGCTGCGGCGCTTGCTGGCAGTTTTGCGCGGTTCGCCCTGATTCTCATCATTCGAGCCTTGTGCCGATTGTTTTGCCGGCCCTGTACGTTCGCCGCCACGTGAATTCTTCGTCTTACGTTCAGCATCTTTGCCGCTGGTCTTTTTGCCACGCTTGGCATTCGACTGGCCTGATCTTTGCGAAGATCGCTTATCTGCGGAACGTTTGTCGCTGCCCTTGCGTCGCGAGCGCTGCTCACCGCGGCGACGGCTATCTGACCTGCCGCGGGACTTCTGCTGCTCTGAAGATGTCTTCTTTGGTTTGTCTTCCGACGAACCACTGAAAAAGCTGAACAGCCGTGACCAGAATCCTGGCCCGGATTGTTTCGGCGTCGTGCGTGCCGGCACCGGTGTTTGCGGAACAACGGTCGCAATCGCTGCGACTTCTACTGGCTTCACGTCCTGCATTGCCTGTGTGCTAGTGGGCTCTTCCTCTGTTGCAAGCATCGTATAGCTAAGGCCCATATTTTCGGACAATTCCATCTGATCGTCGCGGACCCGCCGAATTACAAAATGTGGTGTTTCCAGCGCCGGATTGGCGACCAGGATCACCTGTGTTTCATTGCGGGATTCCAGGCTTTGCACCCAATCGCGCTTTTCGTTCAGTAAATAGGTTGCAACCTCCACCGGTAGCTGAGCAATGACTTTTGCCGTGCGCTCTTTGCGCGCTTCCTCGCCAATGATTCTCAGGATCGAAAGTGCAAGTGACTCGACACTCCTGATGTTGCCAATTCCGGTACACCGTGGGCAAACCAGGTGGCTGGATTCCCCGAGGGACGGTCGCAGTCGCTGTCGGGACATCTCGAGCAAGCCGAATCGCGAGATCTTGCCAATCTGTACACGTGCCCGATCCTGTCGGACTGCATCGCGTAAGCGGTTCTCGACATCACGCTGGTTCCGTTGTGGTCCCATATCGATAAAGTCGATGACGACCAGTCCACCAAGGTCACGGAGTCGAAGCTGCCGTGCAACTTCATCAGCCGCTTCCAGGTTCGTGTTTAGCGCCGTTGCCTCAATGTCGCTGCCTTTTGTTGCGCGGGCAGAGTTGATGTCGACGGCGACCATGGCCTCAGTGTGATCGATGACCACGCTGCCGCCAGAGGGCAGAGTTACCGTGTGCGAAAACGCTGATTCAATCTGTGATTCGATCTGGTAGCGGGTAAATAAAGGTACCGGATCGACGTAATGCTTGAGCTTGCGCAGGTTGTGCGGCATGACCTGGCCAACAAATTCTGCCGCTTCATTGTAGGTCTTTTCGTCATCGATCAGGATCTCGCCGATTTCATTGGTCATGTAATCGCGTAATGCCCGGATTACCGCATTGCTTTCCCTGTAGATCAGGAATGGCGATGGCCGCTCGACGACAACTGACTTGATCGTTTCCCAGACAGCCAGCAGGTTCTGCAAATCCCAGGAAAATTCCTCGCTGCTGCGGTCAATTCCGGCCGTGCGCAGAATGACGCTCATGCCGGATGGCACTTCGATATCGCGCAAAGACTGTCTGGCCAGATCCCGATCTTCACCAACGATACGTCGAGAGACGCCGCCGGAACGTTCCTTGTTGGGTTTCAGGACGATGAAGCGACCTGCCAGGCTGACAAAGGTGGTGAGCGCTGCGCCCTTATTGCCGCGTTCCTCTTTGTCGATTTGGACAACGATGTCCTGTCCTTCTTTCAGGACTTTTTTGATTTGTACTTTGCCACCGGACTCCGGTTGGGAGACGAAATACTCACTGGAGATTTCTTTCAGCGGCAAAAAGCCGTGCCGGTCCGCACCGTAATTGACAAATGCAGCCTCGAGACTTGGCTCGACGCGGGTAATCTGGCCTTTGTAGATGTTTGCTTTTTTACGTTCGCCGGATGGCAGTTCTATGTTGAGGTCGTACAGCAGCTGGCCGTCGACCATCGCCATGCGCAACTCTTCTTCCTGAGTTGCATTGATTAACATTCTTTTCATGATGCCCTTCTTGATAGTTTTTATCGGGCAGCAAACGGTTGTGGCTTATTGAGGGCGATGCGGCGGAGCAGGGGAATACGTACGGAGACGCCAGGTAAGGAATACCTGCGTTCAGATTGACAAACTTCGGGCGGATCTGATTTACGAACATCAGGTCCAGCAGAAAACTGATCATTTATACCCTGCGGCTGGGCCGCGTCGGCGCTCGCCGGTATACCGTGCTAGCTGCCGTGGAACCTGGTCTTGCGCATGGCAAGGCCAGAGTTGAATACATTCTTGCTCGTCGAACAGGTCTTGCCGTTCAGGAGCAAAATTCGAACGTGCGGCAGGGAAAAAGCCCCAAGAACCGTCACGGGGAGGTAATATAGCACAGCATTGAGCTTCGGCAATGCGAAATAAGTCATTGACCCCACTAAAATAAGTTCCGTTTTTATGAATTCCAGTACCAAATCAGAGCAGGGCGTCCGGCAGACGGGCGTACGCAAAATGCGCGTTGATAGCGAGATGGCTGGCCAGCGGCTGGACAATTTTTTGCGGCGTGAGCTGCCGGGCTTGCCACGCAGCCGCCTGTACCGAATATTGCGCCGTGGCGAGGTCAGGGTGAATGGCGGGCGCGTCCGCGCTGATTACCGGCTCGAGGATGGCGACGAAGTCCGAATTCCGCCAGCGCGGATCAGTAGCGGGCCCGGGGAGGCGCCTCCCGGTCGTGTCGCCAGCCTTGAAAAGCGGATTATCTATGAAGACAAGCGCCTGTTGGTCATCGATAAGCCCAGCGGTGTGGCGGTACACGGTGGCAGCGGCATCAGTCATGGGGTTATCGAACTGCTGCGCGAAGCGCGTCCGGATTTGCGGGATTTATCGCTGGCGCACCGCCTTGATCGGGAAACGTCAGGTTGCCTGGTGTTGGCAAAACGCCGTAGCGCATTACGTGAATTGCACGAGAAATTTCGTGAAGGAATTGTTGAAAAAAACTACCTGGCACTGGCGGTCGGTGACTGGCAATTTGGTGAGCACCTGGTCGACGCGCCGCTGTATGTGCAACATCGGCAGAAAGGCGAGCGACATGTTGTGGTGAGTGTTTCAGGGAAGTCGGCGCAGACAAAAATTCGCTTGTCACGCACCTAC
>CAYOHF010000141.1:0-8030 GCA_964403695.1 uncultured Woeseiaceae bacterium
GTGGTCAGCGATTCGGTGAGATGGAGGTCTGGGCCCTCGAAGCCTACGGCGCAGCCTATACCTTGCAGGAAATGCTGACGGTCAAGTCCGATGACGTTCAGGGTCGTACCAAGATGTACAAAAACATCGTGGATGGTGAACATGAAATGGATGCAGGCATGCCCGAGTCTTTCAATGTGCTGGTGAAGGAGATTCGTTCTCTTGGCATCAACATTGAGTTGGAGACAGACTAATGAAAGATCTATTGAAATTATTCAAGTACCAGAATCCGGTCGATGACTTTGATGCTATCCGCATCGGCCTGGCGTCGCCGGACATGGTTCGTTCATGGTCGTTTGGTGAAGTAAAAAAGCCGGAGACGATCAACTACAGAACGTTCAAGCCAGAGCGTGACGGCCTTTTCTGCGCCAAGATTTTTGGCCCGATAAAGGACTACGAATGTCTTTGCGGCAAATACAAGCGGCTGAAGCATCGTGGCGTGGTCTGCGAGAAATGTGGCGTTGAAGTTACGCAGACAAAAGTGCGTCGCGAGCGCATGGCGCACATCGATCTGGCGAGTCCCGTTGCACATATCTGGTTCCTGAAATCATTGCCATCTCGTATCGGCCTGATGTTGGATATGACGTTGCGTGAGATAGAACGTGTGCTTTATTTCGAAGCGTTCGTTGTTGTTGAGCCTGGCATGACGGAGCTCGAGCGCGGGTCTTTGATGACTGACGAGATGTATCTCGATGCAATCGAGCAATACGGCGACGAATTTGATGCCCGCATGGGCGCAGAAGCTGTACGTGAAATGCTCTCGACGATCGATTTGAAACGCGAAGTAGTGCAAGTGCGTGAAGATATCGGCGCTACGCGTTCGGAAACGAAAATCAAGCGTCTCTCCAAGCGACTGAAACTGCTTGAGTCATTTATCGAATCAGGTAACAAGCCTGAGTGGATGGTGTTGACGGTATTGCCGGTATTACCGCCGGATTTGCGTCCTTTGGTACCGCTGGATGGTGGCCGGTTTGCCACCTCGGATCTCAATGATCTGTATCGTCGCGTAATCAATCGAAATAATCGTTTGCGTCGCCTGTTGGAGCTGAACGCTCCGGACATCATCGTGCGTAATGAGAAACGCATGTTGCAGGAATCAGTCGATGCGTTGCTGGATAACGGTCGTCGCGGTCGTGCGATTACCGGTACCAATAAGCGCCCGCTGAAATCGCTGGCGGATATGATCAAAGGCAAGCAGGGACGTTTCCGTCAGAACCTGCTTGGCAAGCGTGTCGATTATTCAGGACGTTCCGTCATCGTGGTTGGCCCAACACTGAGATTGCACCAGTGTGGCCTGCCCAAGAAAATGGCGCTTGAACTGTTCAAGCCCTTTATTTTCTCGAAGCTGCAATTACGTGGCGAAGCAACCACCATCAAGGCTGCCAAGCGACTGGTTGAGCGTGAGGGCGCAGAAGTCTGGGATATTCTCGAAGAAGTCATTCGCGAGCACCCGGTAATGCTGAACCGCGCACCGACGTTGCACAGGCTGGGCATTCAGGCTTTTGAGCCGGTTCTTGTTGAAGGCAAGGCTATTCAGCTGCATCCGTTGGTATGTACAGCATTTAATGCTGACTTTGACGGCGACCAGATGGCAGTTCACGTCCCATTGTCAATCGAGGCACAGCTTGAAGCGCGTGCCCTAATGATGGCATCCAACAATATCCTGTCCCCGGCAAACGGCGATCCGATTATCGTGCCCTCGCAAGACGTTGTACTTGGCCTCTATTACATGACTCGTTCAACCGTTAACGGTAAGGGCGAGGGCATGGTATTCAGCGATGTCGATGAGGCGCGCCGGGCATATGACGGCGGCTTTGCAGCATTACAAGCGAGGGTCAAAGTGCGTGTGCCGTTAAGCGAGATAGGCGAGGACGGCGAAACGGTTACGACAATCAAGCTTGTTGAAACGACTGTTGGACGTGCTTTGTTGTCAAAATTGTTGCCGGAGGGCTTGAGCTTCGATCTTGTCAATCGCGACATGAGCAAAAAAGCAATCTCGAATGTTATCAATGCGAGCTATCGCGAACTCGGTCTGAAAAAGACCGTGGTCTTCGCTGACCGCCTGATGTACACGGGTTTCCGCTTCGCGACGATTGCCGGTATTTCCATTGGTGTCAATGACATGGTGGTGCCCGAGAGTAAGGAAGGTATTCTTGCGACAGCAGAGGCTGAAGTTAAGGAAATCCAGGATCAATACTCATCCGGACTGGTAACCGAAGGCGAGCGCTACAACAAGGTTATCGATATCTGGTCGCGTACAAATGACCAGGTAGCGAAAGCGATGATGGACAAGCTTGGCACCGAATCCGTCAAGGATGCGAGTGGTAAGACTGTCAGTCAGGACTCCTTTAACTCTATCTACATGATGGCTGATTCCGGCGCGCGTGGTTCTGCAGCGCAGATCAGGCAGCTCGCTGGTATGCGTGGCTTGATGGCGAAACCGGATGGTTCGATTATCGAGACGCCCATTAAGGCAAACTTCCGCGAAGGTCTGGACGTTCTGCAATACTTCATCTCGACTCACGGTGCTCGTAAAGGCCTGGCCGATACTGCACTGAAGACGGCTAACTCCGGTTACCTGACACGCCGACTCGTCGACGTCGCTCAGGACCTGGTGGTCACTGAAGTTGATTGCGAAACCAGGCGTGGTGTTGAAATGTCGCCGATCGTTGAAGGTGGCGATATCGTAGAAGCGCTTGGCGATCGGGTTTTGGGTCGTGTTCTGGCGGAGCCGGTATTGATTCCGGGCAGCGAAAAGATAGCCTTCGATGCAGGCACCCTGATCGATGAAGCGGGTGTTGTGCGTCTTGAAGAGTTGGCGATTGACCATGTACTGGTTCGTTCGCCAATTACCTGTGAGATTCGCTACGGTGTCTGTTCGCAATGTTACGGGCGCGACCTCGCGCGCGGCCACCGCATTAATATCGGTGAAGCCGTCGGCGTAATTGCGGCGCAGTCAATTGGTGAGCCAGGCACGCAGCTCACGATGCGTACCTTCCATATTGGTGGTGCAGCATCTCGTTCGGCTGCTGCCAATAATATCGAGATCAAGAACTCCGGTGTCGTCAAGCTCAACAACATCAAGACCGTGAAGCATCACAAAGGCTACCTGGTCGCCGTGTCACGTTCTGGTGAAATATCAGTATCCAACGAGCAAGGCCGTGAGCGTGAGCGTTATAAAGTTCCTTACGGTGCAACAATTACCGTTGAGGATGACGCGACCGTCAAGCAGGGCCAGGTCGTTGCCAATTGGGATCCACATACTCACCCGGTTGTTACCGAAGTAGCCGGCAAGCTGCAGTTTGAGCAATTCCTTGACGGCATCACGGTTACAGAGCAGGTGGATGAGTTCACCGGTCTGACCAGCATCGTGATCCTCGATCCGAAGCAACGTGGTTCGACAGGTAAGGATTTGCGACCGGTTGCGAAGCTCGTTGATGACAAGGGCGAGGATGTTTACTTTGCGAATACTGACATCCCGGCTGTTTATGCATTACCGGCCGGTGCCATCATCAGCATGGGTGACGGCGCGAAGGTAGCTATTGGTGACGTTATTGCGCGAATTCCGCAGGCGTCATCGAAAACGCGAGATATCACGGGTGGTTTGCCGCGAGTCGCGGATCTGTTCGAAGCCAGGAAACCGAAAGAGCCGGCGATCATGGCGGAGTTCACGGGTACAGTCAGCTTCGGTAAGGAAACCAAGGGCAAGTTCCGCCTCGTCATTACCGATGAGTCGGGTGAGCGTTATGAGGAGCTGATTCCGAAGTGGCGTCACCTGAATGTATTCGAAGGTGAGCAGGTGGTTCGCGGTGAAATAATTGCCGATGGTGAGCCGACGCCGCACGATATTCTGCGTTTGCAGGGTGTTAAGCCACTGGCTGACTACCTGGTGCGCGAAATTCAGGACGTTTATCGCCTGCAGGGTGTGAAGATCAACGACAAACACATCGAGGTGATCATCCGCCAGATGTTGCGCAAGGTGAACGTGGTTGACGCGGGTGAAAGTAACTACCTCCGTGGTGAGCAGATCGACAAGGCGAGAGGTCTTGAGGTTGGTGAGCAACTGGCAGCACAGGATAAGGATCCGCTGGTAGTCGAGCCAATTCTGCTCGGAATTACCAAAGCCTCACTGGCTACCGAGTCGTTTATCTCCGCGGCATCTTTCCAGGAAACCACGCGCGTGCTGACTGAAGCCGCGGTTCGTGGATTGCGGGATGATCTTCGAGGCCTGAAAGAGAACGTTATTGTGGGTCGCCTCATTCCGGCCGGTACCGGCTTTGCGCACCATGCGGAACGCCGCAGAACGCGTGAGGAGGACCTGGCTGATCAGCTCAAAGAGCTGGACCAAGAGCCGCAAGTTATTGAAAAAGTTGAAGAAATTTCCGCGGATGAGATTATGGCGCAGGTCGCTGAGGAAGTTGCTGCAGCCGCAGCGGCCGAGGCTGAGGTCAGTGCCAGCAAAGCGGAGAAGACGCCAGACACATCGGTGTAGCGACAAATATTGGTGCGGGGCCGGAAGGCTCCGCCTGATATTGGGTTGGGCGGCTTGACAGTCGCGAGTCGGCATCAATACAATGCCCGCCCGACCCGAGGACCAGCTAAATACTGGCCCTACAATTGAAGGACGAGGCAATGGGATTTCCCTGTAGTTTCAGGGACTTAAATTCCGGCCCCGCCAGACCCTGCAGACTGGATCATGAATGGTTCGGCCCATGGGTGCGCGCGTATTTACACGCGGTGTTTTTTTTGCAACTTGACTATTAAAAGAGAAGGCCCATGGCCACAACGAACCAGTTAGTACGCAAACCGAGAATTAAAAAAATTGTGAAGAGCACAGTCCCGGCTCTCGAGGGCAGCCCGCAAAAGCGTGGAGTTTGTACGCGCGTGTATACCACGACGCCGAAAAAACCGAACTCTGCAATGCGCAAGGTCGCACGTGTGCGGCTGACCAACGGTTTTGAAGTCACCAGTTATATCGGTGGTGAGGGCCACAACCTGCAGGAGCACTCGGTCGTACTGATACGTGGCGGTCGTGTGAAAGATTTGCCGGGTGTCCGCTACCACACCGTGCGTGGCACGCTCGATTGTTCAGGTGTTGCTGATCGCAGGAAGGGTCGCTCCAAGTACGGAACCAAGAGACCGAAATCATAAAGACCTGATCTGTTCTGCCTTTGATTTAAAAAAGGCAGCGCATAATCGGAAACTAAACGAATCGTGCCGGACGGTTATGTCCGGGTAACAGAGACAAACAATGTCAAGAAGATCACAGGCCCCGAAACGCACTATCTTGCCGGATCCAAAATACGGTAGTGAACTACTCGCAAAATTCATGAACATGATCATGAACGACGGAAAGAAATCCGTTGCTGAGCGAATTATCTATGGTGCACTCGATCGCATATCGGAAAAGGAAGCCCACGCCGATGATAAGGCGCTGGAACTTCTGGAGCAGGCGTTGGAAAACGTCAAGCCCATGGTAGAGGTCAAGTCGCGACGTGTTGGTGGTGCAACCTACCAGGTGCCTATCGAAGTTCGCACGGTCCGTCGTCAAACGCTCGCAATGCGTTGGATAATAGACGCAGCACGAAGCCGTAGCGAAAAATCTATGGCCCACCGGTTGGCGCATGAGTTAATGGATGCTGCAGAGAACCGTGGCATTGCGGTCAAAAAGAAAGAAGATACGCATCGCATGGCGGAAGCTAACAAGGCGTTTTCGCACTACCGCTGGTAGTGCGTCGCGCATCCTGGTCTTTGGAATATTCTGGTGGCACGCACAACCCCCATTGAGCGCTATCGTAATATCGGCATCATGGCGCACATCGATGCTGGTAAGACGACAACCACCGAGCGTGTTCTCTTTTATACCGGTGTATCCCACAAGATAGGTGAGGTGCACGATGGTGCTGCAGTCATGGACTGGATGGAGCAGGAGCAGGAGCGTGGCATTACAATCACCTCGGCTGCTACAACCTGTTTCTGGAGCGGCATGGACAAGCAGTTCGAAGAGCACCGCATCAATATTATTGATACCCCGGGCCACGTCGACTTCACTATTGAGGTTGAGCGTAGCTTACGTGTGCTTGATGGTGCCGTAACCGTATTGTGCTCGGTTGGCGGCGTCGAACCGCAGACCGAAACAGTTTGGCGCCAGGGTAATAAGTACGACGTGCCACGCATGATTTTTGTCAACAAGATGGATCGTGCCGGTGCCGATTTTTTGCGCGTCGTAGCACAAGTCAAAGAGCGGCTCGGCGCAAATGCAGTGCCAATTCAATTACCCATTGGTGCTGAAGAGAATTTTGAAGGCGTAGTCGACCTGGTGCGCATGCAAGCAATTTACTGGGAAGAGGGAAATATGGGCACGAGCTTTGAGCTGCGTGATATCCCGGAAAACATGCTCGCGGAAGCACAGTCCTGGCGCAACAAGATGGTAGAAGCGGCTGCCGAGGGCGACGAAGAGTTGCTTGAGAAATTTCTCGACGACAGCGAGCTGACTGAGGACGAAATACGCAAAGGCCTTCGTGAACGCACCTTGTCTGGCGAGATCGTGGTGACCATGTGTGGTTCTGCATTCAAGAACAAGGGTGTGCAGGCTATGCTCGATGGTGTCATCGATTACATGCCATCGCCGACCGACGTTCCGGCGATCAAGGGCATCCTTGAAGACGATTCAGAGGGTGAGCGTCATGCGGTTGATGAAGAACCTTTCTCTGCGCTGGCGTTCAAGATTGCGACTGACCCGTTTGTAGGAAACCTGACATTCTTCCGTGTCTATTCAGGCGTCCTGAATTCAGGTGACACTATTTACAACTCGGCGCGTGGCAAGCGCGAGCGCATTGGCCGTATCCTGCAGATGCATTCCAATGATCGCAAAGAAATTAAGGAAGTCCGCGCTGGAGATATAGCCGCAGCCGTCGGTCTGAAAGACGTTACAACAGGCGACACGCTAACCGATCTGAAAAACATCATCACGCTTGAACGGATGGAGTTTCCCGAGCCGGTTATTGCGGTGGCGGTTGAGCCAAGAACCCAGGTCGACCAGGAAAAGATGGGTATCGCGCTACAAAAGCTGGCGAAAGAAGATCCGTCATTTCGTGTTGCAACGGATGAAGAGTCCGGCCAGACAATTATTTCAGGTATGGGTGAGCTACACCTGGATATAATCGTTGATCGCATGAAACGTGAATTCAGCGTCGAGGCCAACGTTGGTAAACCGCAGGTTGCTTATCGCGAGACCATTCGTTCGACGGTTGAGCAGGAAGGCAAGTTCGTTCGCCAATCGGGTGGTCGGGGCCAGTACGGTCACGTCTATCTCAAGCTCGAGCCACAGGCATCGGGTGAAGGATACGAATTCGTCAATGCGATTGTCGGTGGTGTCGTGCCCAGAGAATACATCGGTGCGGTAGACAAAGGCATTAAGGAACAAATGGAGGGCGGTGTAATCTCCGGTTATCCGGTTGTCGATGTCAAAGTTACCTTGTATGACGGTTCGTATCACGACGTTGATTCAAGCGAAATGGCGTTCAAGATTGCGGGCTCGATGGGTTTCAGAGAGGGTGCGCTGAATGCGCAACCGGTTCTGCTGGAGCCGATCATGAAAGTTGAGGTCGTTACACCGGAAGACTATATGGGCGATGTCATGGGTGATCTCAATCGCCGACGTGGTTTGCCCCAGGGTATGGACGATTCACCATCCGGCAAGATTATCCGTGCTGAAGTACCGTTGGCTGAAATGTTCGGCTACGCTACCGACCTGCGCTCGATGAGCCAGGGCCGTGCGGTCTATTCCATGGAATTCGAAAAATATTCTGAAGTGCCGCAAAATGTGGCAGAAAGCGTATTGAGGAAAGCGAGTTAGGTTTCTGGTTTTAACCTAAAGTTGTGATTATTAACTGAAGAGATAAGGGTCATGTCCAAAGAAAAATTTGAGCGTAATAAGCCACATGTAAACGTAGGCACGATTGGTCACGTCGACCATGGTAAGACGACAC
>CAYOHF010000142.1:0-7990 GCA_964403695.1 uncultured Woeseiaceae bacterium
GGGCTCCTACATTGCTAATTAGTATTGTAGGAGCCCGCCCAGCGGGCGATTGCGGGCAACTCAAGTCAACCTGATGCCTCATCCAGGCACGGATTTTGAGTTTATGCGGCAGCAGTGGGTTTGACCCCGGTTTTTGATTTATGGGGTAACGGAAAAGTCAGCCAGAATTGGTGGCAGGGGGCAGTCGAGGCTGGCGCAAATAGCACGCAACAATTCGGCTTCGGTCATGGTCAGTTTGCCGTCGTGCGCGATCGTATTGCTCACAGCCTGGATGAGGCTGCGTTGCCCGGCAGTGTTTATCTGCTCTAATACATCGAGAGATCGATCGAGGGTTTTGATGGTCTCCTCCGGGCTCCTTGCGGAAGGTTGTTCTTCCACCCACCCCCCAAATACTGAAGCTCCCGCTTTGAACGCATGCTCACGAGCCGCCGCATCCGGATTGCCCTGATCTGCAACGATACGCAACAATTCTATTGCGGCACTTCGTGCCGCCTTTTTCGCTACTCTATTGCCCCGTTTGGCGGCGGACGGGTCCGTCGCCTGACGCAGTTGGCTGTTCAGAATCCGGTAAAGGCAGAACTCGCTGAGGTCAACAATGCCGTCAGCTTCAATCAGGCGTCGAACCAGGTCCAGCAGGAATTCCAGTTGTGCTGCTGGTCTTGCCTTCAGTGCCGGGAATGCGATTTCGAGTAACGGCAAGCGATACGCAGCACCGGCTGTGGAGATTTGTTCGTAATACTCTTGCACTAATGATGTGCGTTTGCTGCCAAGCTGTTCCGCAATGACACGTAGTTGTTTTTCTGCATGCGCGTCATTTAGCGACAGTGCAAGTGTTAGCAAAAACGCATTGTCTGTTTCGTGCGCAGCAGCATAAAGTGACGATGGAATAGAGCGGCGCAATTCGCGCGCAAACCTGATGTGTTTTGCCTGCGGCCGGCCAACCGAATCTGCGATGCTGCTTGTATCCACTGCACTGGCCCCGGAAGCAAGTGCCGCGATCAAACCCGCAGCGGAATCCCCGGACCGGAGCGGCATTTCTATCGGTTGATCTGGTTGCCGATCTTGTCGCTGATCAACTGCCGGGTAGTCGGCTTCATTAAATTGCGGATCGAGCGCCTGAATACGTTTGGTCAGCGGCGGATGCGTGGCCAGCAAAGAAGTGAGGCTGGCGCTGCCGTTGGCAAAAAGCATGTGACTTATTTCTTCAGGATCTGCTGCGCGGATGTAGGAGTGTTGTGTATAGCCGCCGATTTTCTTGAGCGCATTCGCAATGCCGTCGCTTTGCCTTGTGAACTGTACAGCCGATGCATCCGCGAGATATTCTCGTTGCCGCGAAACAGCAGATTTGACGATCCTGGCGAACAGCACCCCAATCCAGCCAAGAATTGCCAGGCCGAGCCCAATTATCATGATTACCGGAGCGCTCTTGTTTCTCCGGCTGGATCCCAGGTTTGAATGGTAACCGGCCCGCAGAACGAGTCTGCCGATAATCCCCAGGACCATGATGCCGAACAAGACGCCCATCATGCGGATATTGAGTCGCATGTCCCCATTCAGGATGTGACTAAACTCGTGGGCAATTACACCCTGAAGCTCGTCCCGATTAAGCAGATCAAGCGTGCCGCGCGTAACTGCAACCGCAGCATCGCCGGAAGTAAAACCTGCAGCAAATGCATTAATACCGCTCTCTTCTTCCAGTACGTATATCTCGGGAACCGGAACGCCGGACGCAATAGCCATTTCCTCCACGATGTTTCTCAGTTGCTGGCGTTGCGGATCACGTACATCCGGTGAAATAAGTGTGCCGCCCATATCGAGGGCAACCCGTCCGCCGCCGGATGAAAGTCGCGAGGTCTTGTAGAGGCTTGAACCAAAAATAAATAGTGCGGCGAGTATCGCAACTGCTGCCAGAACCGTTGGCTCCGGCGGTTTTCCTTCCGGGCTCATCGTAAAAAGCGCGGCGCCGACGACTGTGGTCACGCCGATGACGATCAAAATGGTGGAAATGGCATAGACAATGACCAGCCAGCGCGTGGCACGTCTTGCCCTGTCCTGAGCATCAAAGAAATTCACACGGGCTCACGATGTTGCAGATGCCCGCAACGATTCATGAATAGTCCACTAGGTGAATTTGACGTCCGGAACTTCGCGTTTCTCTTTGGACTCTATTTCCAGGAAGCTGGCGAGCGCGAAACTGAACATGCCGGCAATGATGCTGTTCGGGAAATTTTCAGCCTTGTTGTTGTAACTGAGAACGGCGTCGTTGAATGCCTGGCGTGAGAAAGCGACTTTATTTTCAGTACTGCCGAGCTCTTCCTGGAACTGCAGCATGTTTTGGTTGGCCTTGAGATCCGGATAAGCTTCGGACAAGGCGAACAAACGGCCAAGGGCTGAGCCAAGCGCGCCTTCCGAGGCGCCGAGTTTCTTGATGGCTTCGGCATTGGACGGGTCTTGTTTGGCTGTATCAAGGTTCGATACGGCGCTATTGCGTGCACTAATGACGGCGTCAAGGGTCTCACGCTCATGCTTCATATAGCCTTTGACTGCTTCAACCAGGTTCGGGATGAGGTCGTGCCGCCGGGTCAACTGGACATCAATTTGTGCGAAGGCATTTTTGACACGATTTCGTAAATTGATCAGACTATTGTAGATGCCGACTGCGTACATGATAACGGCGGCAACCAGCGCGAGGAATATTACAAATGACGTCACAATCCACCTCCGGGGCAATTAGTAATGGCAGCAAGGATAAACCCTGGCAGGCTTTTACACTAGCGTCAGTTTTGCTTGTATTCCTACTGATTTCAAGGCCTTCGTCAGCCGAGTGGTTTGGCGATACAGAGCCGCACATGGGTACGGAGATCAGTGTTTACCTGTGGCACGACGACCCTGAGCTCGGGCCAAAGGCCGTTGCGGCCGTGTTCACCGAGGTCGCCAGACTCGACCGTCTGATGAGCACATACATTGAAGACAGCCGCATTTCGGAGATTAATCGCGATGCAGCGAGCCGACCGGTAGAGGCCGGCGATGAATTAATCGGCCTCATTTTGCGGTCTCTCGATATATCCGTTCTGACGCGCGGCGCATTCGACATTACTTACGACAGTGTGGGTCAGCACTTCGATTTTCGCCAGGGTCGTCGCCCCGATGAAGACACAGTGGCTGAAGAATTGCCGCTGATTGACTACCGCCTGGTAGAGATCGATCGAGGCGATGGCACTGTCAGGTTCCTGCAGCCTGGCGTGCGCATCAATCTGGGCGGCATTGCCAAAGGATATGCGGTCGAACGTGGCATAGAAGTATTGCAACGTTTTGGCGTCAAGCATGCGCGGGTTACTGCAGGCGGTGATACGCGTCTGCTTGGCGACCGTCGCGGTCAAGCGTGGATGGTCGGGGTGCGCGATCCACGTGACGAGGACAGTGTCGCAGTCACGATACCGCTCGAACATGAGGCGATATCAACCTCAGGTGACTACGAGCGGTTTTTCGAGGAAGACGGTGAGCGCTACCATCACATCCTGGTGCCATCGACGGGTGTGCCGGCTGGTGAGGTCCATTCATCAACCATCATTGGCCCGGATGCGGTACTGACGGATGCCCTGTCTACCTCGGTCTTTGTAATGGGTGTTGACCAGGGATTGCGGCTGATCGCGACACTGCCGGACTACGAGGGCATCGTTATCGATGCGGACGGAAAGATGTTTTATTCAGACGGCCTGCGATCTCCTGACTAGCCGCGATCCGCCTTGCCCCAGGGCGCAAAAAAGAATCCGGTATGTCGCTGAAAACCGACGCTTTTTCCCTTTAAATTCAAAAATATACGGCTATTATAGATATCTGAAACCGGGCCTGTACGGGCGGTTTTTTTGGGACCCGTAGCCAGCCTGGTTCAGGCCATTTTTGATGCGATCGGGAATTAAGTTGAAAAATGGGCGATTTAACGTAATCCTAGCGGACTACGCTGAATCGCTGTCTCCGTGCCAAAAGACAAGACAACAATTATGTTTAGACCGGACCAGCCATTTGTGACCATCATCACGGCCCCCACCAGGGCCAGGCTGTCACTATGCGCCTTCGGTTTATGGCGTCGGTTGTCACTTTTGGGCGGCGACGAAGACCCGGCCGCTATGCGGTTTTTGGGGGTTTTTCGTGATCCGGTCAGGCATCGCAGTTTAATGCTTATCGGTGGGCTCAAAAGGATGACCTGAGATGGCGCTCGTGTGCGAATGGCTGTCCAGAGACAAAGGGAAGTGAATCATGAAAGGACTAAAAACAATTTTGCCAGGGATAATTCTTGCGATTTTTGCAGCCAGTAGCCTGGCTTCGTCGACGCTCGAAGGACAATCAGCTCCTGATTTCGTCCTTAAGAGTTCGGCCGGTAATAACTTAAGGCTCAGTGAGTATCGCGGCGATGTCGTGATGATCAATTTTTGGGCAACGTGGTGTGGACCGTGCCGTCAGGAGATGCCGCTTCTCGATGACCTGTACGGTCGCTACCAGAGAGTTGGCTTCACCTTGCTTGGCGTCAACATTGATGACGATTCACGCCGGGCCATGAAAATGATTGAAGAACTTGGCGTGAAGTTTCCGGTTTTGTTTGACGAAAGCAAAGATGTAAGCAAACTCTACGCGGTTGAGGCCATGCCGGTAACAGTTCTGGTTGACCGAGAGGGTACGGTGCGCCACGTACATCACGGCTACAAACCCGGTTATGAAGAGAAATACCTGACCGAGATTCGTTCCCTGCTAAGGGAGTAACGACAGGTAAGGTTGCGGCTCTGTGGCCTGGAACGATCCAGGCCAAACATGCAGGCAGGAGATTTGAAGGTGAGGATAAAACGGTATTTCTGCATAGCAGCGATTTCATGGTTTGCTGGAACGATGGCGTTCGCTCAGGATGCCCCGATCCTGGTGTCCGATGTGGCACTCGAGGATTCCCAGGCAATGGGCACCGAAGCAGACCAGGCCAGGGCGGAGTTTCGCAGCCTGGATGAGGACGTGCAGTCCCTGAAAAAGGAGGTTCTGGATCTCAACCGGGATCTTTTTCTTCTCGAAGAAGAATTGCTGTTCCCTGCTAATTCCCAGGTTGCTTTCTTTATTTCCATGGATGTCGGCGAGTACTTCGCGCTGGATTCTGTCAATCTGAAAATTGACGGTAAGGATGTCACCAATTACCTCTATACCGATCGTGAAGCAGGTGCCTTGCTGCGCGGTGGTGTCCATCGCGTGCACATGGAAAACCTGAAGGTTGGTGACCACGAACTGGTTGCCGTTTTCATTGGCCAGGGACCGAGTGTTCGCGACTATCGGCGTGGCGCGACGATGAGCTTCAATAAAGGCATCGGAGCGAAATATGTCGAGCTGGAAATCACTGACAGAATCAAGAAGCAGCAGCCGGAATTTGTCATCAAGGAATGGGAGTGATCGTTGACCGATCGTTGCTGCAAAATTTTTGTACTATCGTTTATCCTGGCAATTTCCGTGTTGCCGGCAGGGGCAATTGCGGCTGACGACAAATCTGAATTGACCGTCGTACAGGACGCTCATTTCGGTGAAGTTCTTTTTTACTTTTACCAGGAAGATTATTTTCCTGCGATTGTGCGTTTGCTGGCCGCCCAAAAACAGACGCAACTGGAAAATCACGGCGACGAATCAGAATTGCTCTTAGGTGGACTGTACCTTTCGTATGGTCACCATCAACGTGCCGCCGAAATTTTTGAACGCCTGCTGGCAGACAAAGTTGATCCGGAAATACGCGATCGGACCTGGTTTTTTCTGGCGAAAATCTGGTACCAGCGCGGCTACCTGGCCGAGTCACAGAAGGCGCTCGATAACCTGCAGAATAAACTGGATAAGCCGCTGGAAGCTGAGCGCAATATGCTGCAGGCGCAATTGTTGATAGATGGCAGGAAACATGACCAGGCTATTGCATTGCTGCAGGACTGGTCGGGTAAAAATGTATGGTCCAACTACGCAAAATTTAACCTGGGTGTTGCGATGGTGCGTAGCGGCGATGTTAACGGCGCCGCGAAAGTGCTCAATGAAGTTGGCTCCATTAATCCCGCCAATGAAGAGCTTAGTTCGTTGCGCGACAAGGCCAACCTGGCGCTGGGTTATGCCTACCTGCAGAATGGCCAGCCCACTGCCGCGAAGGCGCCGCTGCAGCGAGTTCGGCTCGAAGGTCCCTTTTCCAATAAAGCATTACTCGGTTTTGGCTGGGCGGATGCTGAAAACGAAAACTATCAACGTGCGCTGGTACCATGGATGGCGCTAAGAAGCCGCGACATGCTGGATTCTGCAGTGCAGGAATCGATGCTGGCAATCCCTTATGCCATGGCCAAGCTGGATGGTATCAGCCAGGCCGCTGATCATTACCTGAATGCAATCGAGGCGTTTTACGAAGAAACCAATCGTATTGATGAGGCAATTGAACATTTGGAAAGTGGTGAACTACTGGGCCAGTTCCTCGAGCAAAATCCGCAAGCCACGACAGGTTGGTACTGGACGCTGGACGAGTTACCTGAGGGGCCCGATTCACGCTACTTGTACCACCTGCTGGCGACTCACAAGTTCCAGGAAGGCATCAAGAATTTCAGAGATCTGCATTATTTGTTGCGCAACCTTGATGACTGGCAACAGAGTGTCGATGTCTACGGCAACATGCTCGATACACGTGAGTACGCTTACAATGAACGCCTGCCGAGAATTGAAGAAAGCCTTGGACAGGCCGATCTCGATGGCATGGTGCAGAGGAAACTCGATTTCGATGCCCGTCTGAACAACATTGAGAACAGCAAAGATTCTCTGGCGCTCGCGACGCAACAAGAATTCGGCATGTGGGGCGAGATTGCGGCAATAGAGCGCAATCCGGTGCTACAGACGAACATTCCCGAGGCAGCAGAAGTTCGTGACAAAGTGAAACTTCTGAAAGGTGCGCTGCAGTGGAACCTCGACAAAGAATACAAGTCGCGGCTTTCGAAAATCCGCAGGGATTTGCAGCAAACCGGCGAGGCTCTTGTTGAAACGCAGCGCTCGCGGCGCAAGATCGATGAAGCCATGCGTACGGAGCCAGAGTTGTTCGCGGATTTCTATGCACGCGTCAACGGCTTGAGCCCGCAAATTGATGCATTGAAAGCGCGGGTTGAGCTGGCGATGGATAGACAAGGTTCATTCATGCAGGACATCGCCGTAGAAGAATTGCAGGCGCAAAAACAGCGACTCGACACTTACACCGTACAAGCACGCTTTGCGTTGGCGGCAATCTACGATCTGTCTGCGAGCGGCGGCGAAGCAACGGTGGGAGAGGCTGCGCAATGAACGCCGCAACGATATTCAGAATTTCGCTGGCAACGTTTTGTTGTTTGTGCATGACTGACGCTGCTGCGGATACAGTCAAAAAGCGCGATACCATAGCCGGCCTCGAAGACGAGACCATCGAAGTCCGCCCCGGGACCGTCATCATCGACAGTGGCTACAAGGCCCGCGACAACTATCGCGAGTTCCTGAACCTGATGTCGAATGATCCTGAATTGCGTGCCGAGGCAATGCGCCGCCTTGGTGACCTTGAGCTTGAGTCGATTGAAGCTGAGCAGTTCATGGAGAACGTCGACTCGCTGAATTACGGCGCCTTCGACAGCGCCACCGACTTATTTAACCAGCTGCTGGAGTCATACCCGGATTACCGGCGCAATGATTCGGTGCTTTATCAGCTTGCACGCGCTTATGAAATCGCAGGCAAGACTGATGATGCGTTGCGCGTCGTAAACGAGCTGGTTGTCAAGTATCCCGATACGGTCCTGATCGATGAAGTGCAGTTCCGTCGCGGAGAAATGCTGTTTTTGCGCAAGGATTATGCGACTGCGGAAGATGCTTACCAGGCTGTCGTTGACTATGGAGAGTCATCAAGGTTCTACGAGCAATCACTTTATAAGCTCGGCTGGTCGCAATTCAAACTGGCGAAGCATGAAGAAAGCCTGGTACCGTTTTTCGA
>CAYOHF010000143.1:0-7881 GCA_964403695.1 uncultured Woeseiaceae bacterium
TTTCGGCAACCTCTGTTACGTCTTCTTTCTTAATCAAGTCCGTGTAATCACCGTCGCCCTGATACTCGAACTGGTTATCGATATAGGCCAGCGATATGGTCTTGATCGACAGCCCTGCACCGCGCAGTACCCAAAGCTGGATCGCCGCATCGAACTTGTTTACGTCTTTGACAGATGCGCCCGACTTAACTTCGATCACATGCCAGGCATCGCCGTCGGGAATCATGACGTCGGCACGAATCAAAACGCCATCATGCTCAAAGGTCGCCTCGAAAACAGGGAAGTCGATTCCACCCGCAAACAACTCGCTCGTATCCTTGAGCATGACACTCGAGTCACTGTTGTACGCAATCTCGACCGAATCCCTGGTGCCGTATTTGTCCTGCGCCATTTTTCCAACACGATGACCAACATCGAATATGACCTGGCGCTCGTCTGAATCCTCAGCGAGGTCAGGATGATGCTTATCCAGATAGAGTTTCTTCTGACATTGCCAGGCGGCAATGAGTTTGGATTTGGAGAAATAGGGTTTTTCATTCATCGACATACTCAAATCAATCCTCGGTGTTTCCCGGAAGCCATTTGGCAGAATCAGGTGAACTACGCTTAGCGTCGATCATCAGGCGTGCCAACATACACCCAAAAGTCATTCGCAACTCGAAAAGGGGTCGAACCGAATTAACCTACAGCAATTTATTCGGTTCGACCCCTTATATCTCTCGCCGGATTGGACATGTTTTCCGCTGACTCTGCCGTCTTGCACAACTCTAGCGGGAGCAGCCCAATATTGTGGGAGTGGCGCTGTATTGTGGGAGCAATGCAATACTGTGGGAGCGGCGCTGTATTGTGGGAGCAATGCAATACTGTGGGAGCGGCTTCAGCCGCGAATTCTAAACCTCAAGACCCACCCTGAATTGGCACGACAAAAAAAAGGGGTTGAATCCACTGCTGTCCCACTTACTCCAAAATGGGGGCCTGGCCTGAAAATCGCGGCAAGATGCCGCTCCTACGATTCTGCCGATCGTAACGTAGGAGCGGCATCTTGCCACGATTGACAATGCTCGGCCGCGGTGGAAAACATCGTCGCCGACCGTTGCGAATTTCAAGTCCCGATGAACGAAGACGACCTGCATGTCAGTTCGTGCATTGGACTTACAGTCCTGTAACGAGAGTAAGTGGGACAGCAGTGGGTTCGCCCCCTATTTCATTCGCTAGTCAGTTCTACGATTTCGTGGCCTTCCTCGTCCAGCTCTATGATCTCGTAACCGAGTTCTTCAAGTCCCGGTAGAATAACCTGCTTGTCTCCGACAACGACGATGATCATGTCATCCATCGTCAGCTGCTGCGCCACGATTTCGTCCAGTTCGGACTTGTCGACTGCAGCGAGAATTTCGCGTTGCTTTTCGACGAAGTCATCATCAAGATCATAAACGAGAATGTTGCTGAGAAAGCCAAGTTTCTGGGACGGCGTCTCAAACAACCTCGCATCATTTTGTCCAAGCGCTTTGCGCGTATAAGCGAGCTCTGACTCGGTGATTCCTGACTCAACAAATCCCCGTATCTCATTCTCAAATTGCACAATCGAATCCGAAGTTGCATCGGTTCTAACGGCGGCAGCGGCAGTAAATACCCCGTAATCTTTTGTACCGGCAAATCCGGTGCGCGCACCGTAGGTATATCCCTTGTCCTCGCGGAGATTTAAATTGATACGACTATTGAACGATCCACCTAGCGTGAAGTTTGCAAGCGAAGCCCGGTAGTACTCGCCATCCGCGTCGTAAGTTAAGGCGCGCTTACCGATTCGAATTTCGGACTGCGCTGCACCCGGTTTGTCAACGAGATAGAGCTTAATCTTGCCGGTTTCAGGAAATGACTGGAGCTCAACTGCTGCCACAGCAGGGCCATCCCAGTCTTCAAACACCGTCAACTTCGATGCCAGTTCCTGCTGACCAAGATCGGAAACAGCAATAATCTGGCCAATCTTCGGCGAATAGTAATCTGCGTAAAACTGCTTAACGTCTTCCAGTGTAATCGTGGCGACGGTTTTCTCAGTGCCTATATTCAGATAGGAAAAACTGTTTTCCTTTCCGTACAGCAGTTTTTGATAGACAACATCAGCGGTCACGGCTGCCTGCTTTTTGCTTTGGCTGATGGCCTGAAAAGTTTGTGCCTTTACGCGTTCAAAGTCTTCCGGATCGAACTTCGGTTTTAGCAGGCGTTCCGCGGCTATGGCGAGTGTCTCGTCAAGGTTCTGCGTCAAGCTACGAATGCCCAGCGTCGTGGCATCATTGCCGACGGCGAACTGCACCGAAGAACCGAGCTTTTGCAACTCATTGCTCAGCTCCTCGTTGGTTGATTCGGTTGTTGCTTCATTCATCATTGCTGCGGTTAATGCGGCAAGACCCAATTTGTCGAGCGGTTCAACGCGTTGACCCGCCTCAATGCGCAAGCTGATGGACGCGGTAGGCACCTCTGCATTCAATGCAGCAAGAACCGGCACGCCATTCTCCAGTTCGAATCGAAGAATCTCTGGCAACGTTATGGTGGGATTGTCGCCGCTGGGAGGTTGCGCTCCACGATCAAAATCGTCGCTTGCGCGACGGTACTCAAGATCAGCTTCACTGGTTGCAGCATAATCAGGCAAGTCCCGTTCATAGCGCGACCAGGTATCTGCACTGGCGGCCTGCTCCGCTTGCCCGTTTGGAACAACGCTCATGATGACCGCAGGCTTGTCCTTTATATACTGCTTGTAAACGCGCATAACGTCTTCGGCAGTGACATTTTCATAACGCGCGATGTCCTCGGCGACGTAATTCGGATTGCCAGTGAATGTTTCGTAGGATGCCAGGCGACCCACTTTTCCGGCAACGCTCTCCAGCCCATATATCATTCCGGACACAATATTCATCTTCGCGCGAGTCAGGTCATCTTCAACGATACCCCGCTCCTCAAACTCATCTAGCGAGCTACGCATAATGTCTTCGAGGTCAGAGAGCGAAGCTCCCATCGGCGGGTTTGGTAGCGCAAGTATGGTGAATGTGCAGGATAATTCCTGACAGCCATGGCCGGCATTGGCCTGTACCGCGAGGCCGTCCTTCACCAGATTCTTATACAGGAGTGAGGTCTCGCCTTGCCCCAGAACAAACATCAGGACATCGAGCGGCGCCTCATCCGCATGGTACAAATTAACCGTTGGGAACGACATATAGATCAGTGGTAGCGCGACGTTATCCTCGAAAGAGGTGTAGCGATCCTGGTCCAGCGTGACCACCGGCTTATCCGGCATTGCCACTTCGGGGCCGCGTGGTATCGGGCTGAAGTATTTCTCTACCCACGCCAGCACCTCGTCAGTGTCGAACTTGCCGCCAATAGTCAGTGTTGCGTTGTTCGGTCCATACCAGCGCAGAAAGAACTTTTTAAGATCGTTTACATCAACCCGATCGAGGTCCTCAAGGTAACCAATGGTAGACCAGGAGTACGGATGACCTTCCGGATACAGTGCTTCGCCGTTGCGTTCGCTAAGGCGACCATATGGCTGGTTGTCTACACGTTGACCCCGTTCGTTCTTAACCGTGTCACGCTGGACCTCAAATTTTTCCTGGGTAACAGCATCGAGCAAGAAGCCCATGCGATCCGCTTCCAGCCAAAGAAGTTTTTCGAGTTGGTTGTCGGGAACGGTCGCAAAGTAGTTTGTGATGTCGGTACTGGTGCTACCGTTTAGTGTCCCGCCTGCCTCGGAAATGATCTTGAAGTGCTGTTCATCAGCCACATTTTCCGAGCCTTGAAACATCATGTGCTCAAAGAAGTGGGCAAAACCGGACTTGCCGACCTCCTCACGACCAGAACCAACATGGTAGGTAACGTCGAGATGCACCATCGGGTCCGATCTGTCCTCATGCAGGATTACAGTAAGCCCATTGTCGAGTCGATATTTCTTGTACGGAATAGCGATTGAATCGTCCGCTGGCTTAGCAAATGTCTCAAGCAGCACAATAGAGTCAGGCAGGCCCGAAACCTCAGCTGTAGGTAACGGTTCGCTGCTTTTCTGACAGGCAACCAGACCGATGCAAAGGCTGAGGGAAAGGATCAGGATTCTTGAGACATTCATGCGATGTTCCTTAGGTTGTTAACGCACAGCGCGCCGTCTCGGCGCGCTTAATATCTTGCACCTACTCCGACCGCGAAGCGTCGTCGTGGTTCAATGCCGAGCTTAAGTTCGTGCGCGGAATAAGTATCACACGGAAAGGGGCCGAACCGAATAAATTGTTGTCGGTTAATTCGGTTCGGCCCATTTTTCTACGCGCTTTGTATTCCTTCAATAACGGCCATGACGACGGTGATCAGGATCACAACAGCCCCGATCATGGCGATGGCTTTTCGAAATGTGTAGGCAACACTCGCGAGAATAGTGAATCCCAGTGCCGCGAGTCCAACGTTGCTCCAGAAGCTGAAGCCCCACTCCGCGCCGAGATTGAAACCCGCAAGGGCACCGGCGACGCCAAAAACGAAAATCCAGAAGCTATAGGCTTCTGCATATTCCTGATCTTCTTCTTCACTATCTACTTCGACAATACTTTGGTCGGTCATGTGTAACTCCCGCGTTCTACAGTGTTCGATTCGGCTTAGCCGAAACTATGGCCCGTCAAATTCAAGATCATCCATATTGATAAAGGCCGGAAAATGCGATTTCAGGTCTTCAGGCATCAATGATTCCCATTTAGCAATCTTCTCCCTGACGTCGTCCTCGTAGCCATCGATCTCGCACATGTCTCCGCCTTGATCGAAATTCAGATGGAAGCGCTCCCTGTCACCATTTAGGAGATAGAAATCTGCCGTTCCATACTCGTCAAATATTGTCGAGTACCATTCAACGTTCGCGGCATCCCCTACGAACATTTCCGTAAGCGCCTTCCAATCGGAACAATTGAAGTGAAAGTGTGCATAGTCACCTTTCACTTCCAGGTCGCCGAAACCGCAATTTAAATCCCGAATTTTGTTTTCGGCGATCTGCCCGATTTGGCCAAGCCTGACGGCCGCCTCACAACCATCGTCACCGTTTTGCAGCAGGCTGATGATTTCATCAGATGCCTTAATTACCACTGTGCCCCATTCTTCCGCCATCGAGCCGTTCCCTCAATATTTAGCCTTGATTGCGGTCGCGGGACCGCGTAAGTCGTTCAAACACATAGAAAACCTGGCCCAGAGTAGGCAGTGAGAGCAGGAATATCCGGACGCACGTCAAATTTCGGGCAAATGGTTGCAGGACAGAAGTCGGGTGCGACCCCTTTTTCGATCTAATTCCGTTCGACTCCTTTTTCATGTTCCCAGGCTGCATGCCCACATCGGATCGCCACGCTGGGATAGAATTGCCCATCCTTTTCATCTTCTGCTGGCTGGATCGAATCGTTGGCCCGAAACACTGAAGAAACACGATGAACCAAATTTTTCGGTCGGCTGCTGATATAGCGGATGCCATCGTCGCCTCTGTCGGTAAAGATATCGTGCTCGGTCTACCGATCGGCATTGGTAAGGCAGTGCGGGTCGTGGACGCTTTATATGAACGCGCTAAGACTGACCCGTCGATCTCGCTCACCCTCTTTACGGGCCTGACGCTCGAAGTGCCATCTGGCGACAGCGACCTCGAAAAACGTTTTCTCACGCCGCTGGTTGGACGGCTGTACTCGCACTGTCCAACGCCGGCTTACGCAAATGACGTCAGGCAGCAGACGCTGCCCGCCAACGTGATAGTGCACGAGTTTTACCTGCGGCCTGGGGCCTATCTCAGCAATTCGCTGGTTCAGCAAAGTTATACAAGCATCAACTACAGCCAGGTTGCCACGGAGCTCCTCAAGCTTGGCGTCAACGTGATCGCAAACCTGGTCGCAACCCGGGAGCAAAGTGCAGGTCGATACAGTCTGGCTAGCAACCCCGAGGTAACGCTCGACCTGTTGCCACCCTTCGAGGTAATGCGCGGCCAGGGAAAGAAAGTCGTGGTCGTTGGCGAGGTAAACCGAAACTTGCCCTACATGCTCGGTGACGCTGACCTGGCCGCAGAACGATTCGATTTCATTCTCGATTCGGGAGGCGACGACTTTCCGTTGTTCCCATTGCCAAATCGACGCGTATTGCCAGGTGACTATGCTGCAGCGATGCATGTCGCAAGCCTCGTACGTGACGGTGGCACATTGCAGGTCGGCATCGGCTCGCTCAACGATGCGGTCGCACACTGCCTGATACTCAGGCATCGACACTCGGAGATCTTCAAGGAAGTCCTTGAACGCCTGCCAGGTGGCACGGCGTCCGCGCGATGCCCATCGTTACCGTTCGAAACCGCACCATTCAAGAAAGGCCTGTTTGCCTCAACGGAATTGATGAGCGACGCCCTGTTTGCGTTGTTTGAAGCCGGCCTGATCAAGCGGCCTGCCGACGAGTCTGACAATGCTGTTATTCATGCCGGCTTTCTGATTGGCTCGAACAATCTGTACAACAAGCTCAACGCGCTCAGTGAAGAACAACGCCAGCGCATCAGGATGACCAGCATCTCTTCTGTCAACACCGTCTATGGCGACGAACAAACAAAGCGTGGCCAGCGGCGTTTCCCGAGTTTCGTGAACGAGACAATGATGGTGACACTGCTTGGCGCCGCAGTCTCCGATGCTCTGGAGGATGGCCGGGTTGTCAGCGGCGTGGGCGGTCAGTTTGACTTCGTTTCGATGGCGCACGCACTTGACGATGCACAGTCTATTCTGATGTTACGTGCAACGCGCACGAGCAGCGGACGAACACGATCAAATGTGCGCTGGTCTTACGGCCATACCACCGTGCCACGTCATCATCGTGACCTCTACGTATCCGAGTATGGCATCGCTGCAACGCGCGGCAAGGCAGACAGCCAGGTCATCGAGGCGATGCTTGGCATTACCGATGCCGCGTTTCAGAACGAACTTCGGGGCAAGGCCGTGAGCGCCGGAAAACTGCGGAGCGATTACGCAGTGACCGCCACGGAAAATACACTGGAAAACGTATGCAGCGTATTTCGTCTCGATCATATACGCCCGCACTTCCCCGACTATCCATTGGGCACTGATTTCACCGCGACCGAGCAGGGGCTGGCATTGGCACTGGAGTGGCTCAAGACTGAAACGGCTTCGCCGTCGGGCAAACTACGCACGATATTGATCGCCCTGCTGCGAAGTCCCAAGTCGGACCACGCTGCGGCAATTCGTCACATGCGATTGGACCAACCACAAGGTATCAGTCAGCGACTCACTAAATTTTTATTGCTACACGCACTGGAGCAAACGAGCAATGCCAAACAAGGGTAAAGCGCCTTCGGCATCTTCTGTCGAACAAAACGTCTACAAAGTTTTTCCGAACGATCTGAATTCGAAGTACACCGTGTTCGGTGGCCTTGTCATGAGCCTGTGCGATCGAACCGCGTTGATCGTTGCGGAGCGCCACAGCAGCAGCGCCTGCGTAACAGCGGCTGTCGACAGCCTCAATTTCCTGGCGCCAGCAGGTGCGGGCGATACGTTAATTGTGAAAGCCGCCGTCAATCGCAGCTGGCACAGCTCGATGGAAATCGGCGTACACGTCGCAGCCGAAGACAGCTTCAGCGGCAATACGCGACACGTCGTTTCTGCTTATCTCACTTTTGTCGCGCTCGATGAGCATGGCCGGCCACACGAGGTTCCTGATATCTTGCCGGAAACTGCCGACGAGAAAAGACGCTACGAAAAAGCACAGGTCCGTCGGGATGGTCGCGTCTCCAAACGCTAGGGGCGCTGGTTAAGTCGTTTGCCTGCGCATTCGTATAAAAAAGGGGTCGAACCCACTGCTGTCCCACTTACTCCATAAATGGGGAGCAAGCCTGACAATCGC
>CAYOHF010000144.1:0-7774 GCA_964403695.1 uncultured Woeseiaceae bacterium
GATTTGATCCTCGAGCTTAAGTGCGCGTGCACCGTGAATGGTGTAAATCTCGATCGCTTCCGTAAGCGAAATAGCCTGCTCCGGCCACAACGTGCCCGGTGTCTGCTCGCGCGGATCTTTTCGCGTGACGAATGCCTCTATACCAATCCACGGATTAGCGTCGGGTGCAACAGATGGCCAGTCGGATCCGCCTGATACGGCGGCCTTGGAATCGAGAATATCTCGGACTGGCCAGTATGCTGCACCACGCTCGGCTCCGACCGCGGCGAAGATCACGTTAATTATGGGCGATGGGTGCCAGATGATTGGTGACAGGTCGGCAACCGCATCAAGTTCAGCGAAACGCGGCAGGTCCACAGGGTCAATGTAACCGGCATGCGCCAGCTCGTGCCTAAGCCCACTATTACCATTGGCTTTGCGTGCCGCTTCAATTGCATCGAGCGCCACACGAACCGAGCGATCGCCGGCTGTGTGCATTTTGACGGTAAAGCCGCGCTGGTCCAGTTCAATGAGATCATCAGCTAGCGGGTCGATGCCGACGTGTAACAGTCCACCATTGAAATCATCACCATGTTCGTCGTCGGGCAAATAGGGCGCCAGCATTGCTGCAGTTCGGGCAGGTGTTGGTACGCCATCGAGAAATATTTTTACGAACTCTGTGTGCACGTGTTCTGATGCGTAACGATCCCGTGCTGCCTCAATCAAGTCATAATCCAGCGGTTCGCTACGTTGTCCATCCGGCGTGCGAATGCAAACCGCAACGTGAACCGTTAAATCGCCCAGTTGATCGGCGGCATAGAATGCTGCAGCCTCCTCGTTGTAGAGGCCGGCCCCTTTCGCGCCGGTAATGCCAAATGCATTCGCGATTCGGGAAAACTCACGCGCCGCGGCAACGTACTGCTCATCGGTGTAATTGGCCGCAAACGGGCGCATGAGTTTTGTTGCTGTTTCGATCAGAATTCCGTTCGGCATACCATCAGCATCACGCTTGAACCGTCCTCTCGGCGGATCAGGTGTGCTGCTATCGAATCCCGCGAGTTGCAGGGCTTTTGTATTGACCCACGCGTTGTGCGTAGCGTCATCACCCAAAACGATCGCTTTATCGCCCGAAACCTTATCCAGAAATTTCCGCGGTGATTCGATATCGAAGCGCTCGAAGAATCCGCTGTCCCACTGTCCACCGGTAATCCACTGCGCGTCTGGCATATCTTCTACACAGCTCTTTACTGCTGCCTGTACCTCTTGTGGCGTTGCGCTAAATGGAAAATTGCACTGGTACAGTTCCTTGAGCGCGCCGCGTATCGGATGCAAGTGCGCATCGATCAGGCCCGGCATCACCATGCGTCCTTCGAGTTCGACAACCCTGGTTGTCGGTCCAATGTAGGCCGCTGCCGATCCGTTGTCGCCAACGAACACAATGTTGCCGCCTGTCACAGCAATTGACTCAGCGCTGGGTTGGAACGCAGCAACCGTATGAATTGTACCGCCACGCAAAACAAGGTCGGCAGGTTGTGGGCTTACTTGCTTTGGTTGGCAGGCGAGGAGGCATATCACCAACACGACAGTCAGGATTGCTTTCGCAGGCGATATAAGCGACATGTGCCCCTCAGCATTATCAGGTTTCGGTATTCTCGCAGGAATGAAGTCTGACACCCGTTGCCACGATAGCAATACTATATTTTCCCAGTCGCTACGGCTGTTCTCTTGCACGGACGGCTGTCCGGACACTTTTGCTGCCTGGCGTCCATATCGGCACACCAGGCAGCCGGCGTCTTTTGCCCAGGGAGGGATATTCAGCCAGCAAGATAATTAATTCGTATTTTGGGGAATAAATTCAGGCCTCGCGCGTATATATACTAAAGCCCATGAATATTAATGATATGAAACATGAACTGGTATCACTTGGCAGCGGCGCACACGCACTGGCTTCCCATATCCTTGGTAATTCGGAGGATGCGGCAGACGCTGTGCAGGACGCATTTGCGACAGTCCTGGGCAAACCACTTGCCTACGACAATTCCAAGGGCCCGCTGAAGCCGTGGTTCATGAGAGTTGTGCGCAACCGTTGCCTTGACCTGTTACGTCGCAGGCGGCCTGGTGACACGCCGCCAGACTCGCTGGTGGACGGAAATGCTACGCCGGAACAAGCTGCAGAAATCGAAGATAGAGACCGTGAAATAAGGAGCGCACTGGCGGCCATTTCTGACGAGCAACGCCAGATAGTCATTTTGCGAGACCACCTGGATTTGTCTTATTCCGAGATCGCTGATGTTCTCGCCGTGGCGCCCGGCACAGTAATGTCCCGGTTACACCGGGCAAGACTCGCACTCAGAGAGGTGCTGAAAAGTTATGAGTAATGAAACCCCGAATATTGACGAACATGTAGTCGAGCAGCTGTCTGGCTATGTCGATGGCGAACTAACGCAGCAACAGCGACAGCGTATCGATGTGCACTGCGCCGGTTGTGCGGAATGTGCGCAAGACCTCCGTGAATTGAATGAATTAAGAAAGAGCATTGGTAGTGCCAGGCTGAGCAACAAAAATCAGGATGTTTGGAGAGAGAGGATGAATGACACGACAGTACAACGTTCGCGTGGACTAGGCTGGCTGTTGTTGATTGGCGGAGTATTAGCCTGCCTTGGCATCGGCGTTTTAGTATTTCTTTTTGATTCGTCGATTAGTCTTGTCGAAAAGATGATTGTAGGCGCCATTTATGGTGGCCTGGGATTGCTTTTTTACTCAGTGTTGCGGCAAAGATTGATTGAACGGAAAACAGATAAATACAAAGATGTGGAGATCTGATAATGATTATTGTGACGACGGAAAGCATCGCTAACAAACGTATCGTAAGAACACTTGGCCTTGTTCGAGGAAACACGGTGCGAGCGCGGCATATTGGCAAAGATATTATGGCGGGCCTGCGCAATATTGTCGGCGGTGAAATTCATGAATACGCGAAGCTTATGGCGGAGAGTCGCGAGCAAACTCTGGATCGCATGATCGAGGAGGCTGAAGAATTGGGTGCGAACGCAATTGTCACCGTCCGGTTCACCACCTCCGTTATGATGGGTGGCGCTGCGGAATTGCTGGCGACTGGCACAGCGGTCGTGATGGAGGATATCTAACTGAGTTAATTCCCGGTACCCGACCCGGGACCGTTGGCTTGAAAAATGAAACGTTGGTTCGACGCACTGCTGGTCCATAAACTCAAAATCGGTGCATGGATGAAGTCTCAAGTTTGACTTGAATAGCTCGCAATCGCCCGCTGGACGGGCTCCTGCATTACTAATTGGCATTGTAGGAGCTCGCCCAGCGGGCGAAGTCTCAAATCCGCAAAAATCCGGAACATCGCGCCAACGCTTCGCCCCATGGCCACGAAACTCGTCTTATTCGGGGCAGCAGTGGGTTCGATCGCGGTGTTTAGCTAGCGGCCGGGCATCAGGGCGTGGCGATCTAACTCTTCTTGTTGGTTTTTCATTTGCCAGCGCAGGCCGCGCAGAAAAATCATGCCGAACAGGTAACCGGCGATGCCGCCGGATACGTGCGCCATGACATTGACGATGCCGTGATCGTCATAGGCGAATAATTTGTAGATGTCGCCGCCGATATACCAGAGTGCGAGTGCCCATGCGGGTACCGCTACGGATCCTATGAAGATGACAAACCAGTAATAGCAACGAATTCGCCCGTGTGGCAACAGAAATGCAAACAGCCCGATCATTCCTGTTACGACACCGGATAGTCCAACTGTTGAAAAATGCGCGTCGGCGGCCATGCCGGAAACAGAGGAAAAGACACCTGCCGCCAGACCAATCACGATATAGGCAGAAACGTATGCGAAGCTACCGATCAGAACCTCAACTGCAGCTGCAAATGCGATAAAGAAAATAAGGTTAAAAATAATGTGCGACCAACTGCCGTGCGCGACTGTCGAGGTCAGCATTGTCACCGGGTTCCATGAATCGGTTTCATAGGCGAGGCCTTCATCAGGATCTTCAGGCACCTTAATGTGATAGTTCCTGAGTTCGTCAGTCAACATACCGGTTACATAGAGGCGTGAGTCTTCCTGGCTTAAGCCGGTTAACTGCTCAGTATCCGCGGCGATTTCGGCAATAGTCTCTTTCTCGTTTTCCGACTCGGCGATCCAGTAGACGACTTCAATGCATGCCATGTCATTGTCTTCGCCTGCGATATCGAGAAATATCATGCGCTTCAGGTTGCTTCTCGGCGCGTCGCAAAAATCGTACATTGCGCTTTCGTATGCTTCCCAGTCATTTATCTGTTTCAGGAAAACGCCAAGGCAGACCACACATATCAGCACCGTCAGGTACGGGAAACGTGCCAGTTTGAAATCTGCTTTAACCGGGATAAACATTGCTTGGGTATGCTTTACCAGAGCTCGAAGCGCTCTAAGGTAGCAGCAATAAGGTATTGATTTATATGCTCTGTGTCTAGATTTTGGCAGTAGGAGCAATATGAGTTATCTGGCAGTGGTGGATCAAACGGGGTCTTTAATTTTGAGAGTTCGCGGCTAAAGCCGCCCCCACAGATTGGTACAGACCGTGGGAGCGGCTTTAGCCGCGAATAGCGAGTGTCCGCGACGCTACTCTGCGATGCAGCTCGTGTCTGCGAGTTTCCGTCGGGAATCGTCAGCCGTGTAGACAAGCACGCAGTCGCCGTCATTCAGCACCAGGCGAAACTGCATCGGCATGTCCATGTTACGTCCCTGGGCCGGCAGGTTTTCCATGCTACTTGACGGGTTGCGCTCGATTGTGAGCACGCTGCTGTCATTTAACGCATTGCTGGCGAGCGTCACATTCGTATCAAGTGCTGCGTTGATTGCATTCTGTAACGCTATGCGACTGTCGTCGGTCGGGTTCGTTATGCGTGCAGCGACATCGCCGTCCGTTGCCAGCGTTTGACAACCGACCATCGCGAATAACAGACCCGCAATTATTGCTTTCGATTTCACAGCGCGAACGATCATTGCCGCATGATTCGATTGGTATGCCAAATTGATTTTGGCACGATGCCGTCGGTGGCATCCATCGGTCTACCGGTTTTGCTCAGGACACCTGGAGCGATGCTGATCGGCGTAATACATCCCATTCCGGCCTGGTGGGCCAATGCGACCTCAAGTCGATTTTCTGTCGGATCGCCAAGCAATTTCGTGAAGTCGTCCTGAACGGTGCAACCAAGTACGTTTGCCTGGCCATCATCAACGACAGATGGCACGAAACCGTCAGTGTAATCGCCAAAATTCAGGTCGTTTACACCACGAAACTGGATGGTGAAATAAGTCGTGCCACAGTTATCCTGAGGGAAAAAGCCGTATGGTTTCCCGCAAGTCGTCGAACCGATCTGGATGACTTCGACACCGGCGCCACGAAGCCCATTCATGATTGCTTCGCTTGCGGAACAGGTTCCGGCACTGGTAATGACATAAACCCGGGACAGGTTTAGCGCTGGTAACGGCGCGCCTGGCGCCAAGCTGAAGCCCAGGGTTGTGCTGTGAAATGGCGTAGGTGCAATCGGGTTACCGAAAATATCAGTCACTGTATGCTTGTCATTGAATTGGGTGGTCTCAAAATTGCGCCCGGCGACCTGCGCCGGTCCTGCGATCATGTACGCCATCTGTGCCGCAATATCGAGAAACCCGCCACCGTTGTAGCGCAGATCAAGAATCAGGTCGTCGACTCCCTGACCGGCAAGCAGCATGTTCACCGCGTCGATCAGGCCATCTTCGGCCGTCGCTATATGATCATTGAAAACCATGTAACCAATGCGCCCTGTTGGCGTCACGATGACCTGAGTTTCCTGAACTGGTGTCGATGTAATGTTGGCGGAAACCAGTGTGACCTGGCGAGGGTTCGCAGCACCGAGGTCCTGGATGGTAAAATTGTGTGATTCCCCGGCTGCCGCAGGAAACAGCCCTGCATTCAGGGCATCGACACCTGCCGGTGTGTCGGTGTTCACATCAAAGCCATCTACTTCGAGAATGGTCGCGCCACGGGCGAGGTTGGCCGCTGCCGCTGGCGAATTAGGTTCAGTAAAGGCAATAACGATTTCACGTGGCGGCGCAGTGGACAAGAGCACCCATTGAGCACCGTATCCACTTGACACACCGCTCTGAGACAGTTGAATCCAGGCTTCGGTGTCGAAAGTGAAATGAAACTTGTCCTTGTCTTGTCCGGAAAGCGTTATGGCAGTCGTTCTTAACTCGTCGAAATAGGCGATTGGATCATTAAAAACGCCCGGATCCTGATCAGTTATCTCGTTGTACCAGAGATAGGTATTGTCACTGTAAGACCGCAGAAAGTTGTTTTCATCGAGTGTTGCGCCTCGTCTATCGCTGGTACCGGCGCGGGGCGCCTGACACTGTGCCGCAAAAGTACTCGTTGGCATGAAGACTCCCGCTTGCCAGCCGTTGCCAGCCGGTGGGGGAGTGCCGCCACCGCCACAGGCGGTTAGCACCAGCAATGAGGCGAGCAGGGAAATTGGAAGAATCGCCTTCTTTTTGGCGGTCCCCGAAATCAGGGAGCAAATGGTGGAATCAGTCAACGCTGAATGCCTTTCTAAGCAGCGAACCGGGGCGTAAATAGTACTCGGTTATTTCCGTCTCGGAAACTGTCGCCATTTGGCGTCAATAGCCACGCTGTTAGCTCCACAGTCGACTATTAAGTCGTGTTTACGCCGCTTACCGTTGAATTCTTAGACTAAGTGGCAGCAAAACGGTAGCCTGCGGCAGAATGGATAAATTACGTTATGTTTGCGAAAACTTTAGAGAGCAAATGGGGATATGCGGCTATGAGTGACAACACGACAAAAAATATTCCGAATGAGGAGCGCCGAAAAATGCTGGCACTCTTGTTAGCTGGCGGGACGATTGCCACTGTGCCAAGCGCGTGCGCAAAAGATGAATCAGTCGATGAGGGTCTTAACAATAGCCTCCTGTGGGCGGTCGCCTGGAAACAAACAGCTGCGGAATATCGAGCACTCTGTTACCAGGCTTACAACCTCGCACGCATGCGACTGGACGTTGCGCTACAGCAACGAAAAGCTGGCGACCGACCATTAGCTATCATCACCGACATGGACAACACCATGCTGCATGTTGGCAGTTATTGGGGCTATCTCGTCAACGAGAATAAGGATTTCTTTGACGATGCCATTTGGGATGAGTGGTTGCCCAATAATCTCGTCACGACGGTTCCTGGTTCTCGCGATTTCTTCAACTACTGCAGTGAGCAGGACGTCGAAGTCTTTTATGTCACGAGCCGGAACCAGGGTGAGCGCACCTATGAATATGCGTTGGCGCAATTAAAATATCTTGAGGTTCCTTTTGCAGACGAAAGTCACCTTCATGTTTTCAGGGAGTCATCGGATAAAACGCCTGCAAGGGAAAAAATCGCCGAGGATTTCGACATTGTGGTGCTATTGGGCGATAACCTGAATGACTACAAGCGGGACTATTACGTTAAGGATATCGATGAGCGACTTGCACTGATGGAGCGCGATCGAGCGGATTGGGGAACGAAGTTTATTTTGTTGCCGAATCCGACAGATGGCAACTGGGTCCGCGCCATTTTTGGCGAGTCTGAACCGCTGCCAACGGACGAGAATCGTCGCAAGCTTAAAGCAGCCGCAACACGTCTTGCCTGGGATGGCCGATAATTCCGTCGTTATCTTTTTGCCTTCAGGGTTACCTGTTTAATGTCTGGACAAAATATCGTTGTTATTGGTGCCGGCATTATCGGTGCATCTACGGCACTGG
>CAYOHF010000145.1:0-7686 GCA_964403695.1 uncultured Woeseiaceae bacterium
GCAGCGATACGACGCCGTAGATGGCTTTCCATCCCAGATCGCTCTTCGCCGCCACGTTGTTGCGAAAACCTTCAGCGAAGATTGAGACGGAATGCATGCCAAGGAACAGTACGAGGCCGATTATGAGTGTGGTCATTGTTTGAGTTCCTCTGAGATGACTGGATCATAGTGTAACGCCGGGGCCCTGGACCAGCACGTATTTCCAGGATCGTCCCGGCACCTGTCTCCGTAGGCTGAAAGCGGACTCGGAGCGAGCTGACCGATCGAGCTCTTGTTAAGCTACTTCAAGCAGCGGACTGAAAATCCGCGTGTCGCCTGCTACTCAGTAAGCGACTGAGAATTGCTGCCTCACATGCCTTGCTTGTTCTGCCTCGTCGATAAGTGCCACCGCGAAATCGGCACGTGAGACGCGAGTTCTGCCCCTATCATCCTGCAACGCGCGGCTGCCGCCAATACGGAAAATGCCGGTCCGCGGTCCGTTCGTGAATTTCTTGGGCGGAGTTATGTAGGTCCACTTGACGTCATCGACCTTGCGGTAGAACTCGAGCGCCAGTATCTGGCCCAGGATCTCCACCTCCAGTTTTTTTGGTAGCATGATTGTCGGCAGCTTCTCGGCATACACGACGCCCGGTTCGACCTCAAGCGACCCCGAGCCACCGACATGGATCAGACGCGGTGCATGTTCTTCCTGGCGGAAAAGGACGTCGACGAGATTCTCCGCGGCAATAAACTGCAATGCGCTCTCCGGCGAGCCTGAATCGCCAATCACACCACGCACGGACAAGATCACGATATCCTGGCCCGTCACTATTTCGGTGATACTCGCGTTGTCGAGGAGGTCACCTTTGACGACCAACAGGTTGTCATGCCGCATTTCGACCTGCTCGGGCTTCCGCGACACTGCCGTGACCCGGTGGCCGCGATTCAACGCTTCCTGTACAACATGCGAGCCGACTTCGCCGGTTGCACCGTAGATGACGATGTCGAGCGGCTGTTCGGTGCGTGCGGCACCTGCTAATAGCGTGAGCGCCAAACACGCAAGGACTAGCTGTGGCATTGATCTACCTCGTATCGAATAAAACAGCTATGAAAATACGAACTCACGATACCTCACGAGCGGCCACGAAGGGGTTGGGTGCCGGTGTTGAGTAATTGAGTATTCACGATCTCAGGTACTATTTAGTGCAAAACCCGAATGCTCAACACCGGCAACTGTCTCCAGCTGATGTGCTGATGCCAGCCAAAGAATGCGCGTGCAATCAATGCATCGTGCGTTCTTTTTCGACAGGATCCGGTGCGGCGACCGGGTCCGCGACAGCTTCTTCCACGGAAGGTTCGGCCGTTGTGACGTCGGGCGCGGAAGAATCCTCTGATAGTTCGGAAGGAGTTGTCACTTCGACATCCGGTTCCGCCTGCGGCGGCTCGACCTCTTCCGCTGCCGCGTAGTCCCTGATCACTTCCGGCGGAGTCTCTGGTTGATCGTTGCTCGCGATTATCGCTGGAGCATTACCAGCGGCAAAGCCGAGTAAGGAGTCAGACTGAGCGGGGTCACACAGAGCATCTGCGCCTTGCGCCATGTGTTTGTACAACGACTGGTATTGCTGCCCAAGCATCTGGAAATGCTGCGCCGTTTCGCCAAAATGTTCAGTAACATCTCGCCGATAGTTATCCAGCTCATTTTGGACATCGTTGGCCCGGGTTGCTTCGCGTTTGCGTTGACTGTGCGCGAACCAATAACCCAGGCCCAGGCCAAGACCAAGCAATAAAATGCCTGCACCGACGAGAATGATCGGACTCATTGAAGTACTCCCAAGTTTTTATGAATGCCCAAGCGGGGGCACTGCCAATGTTAAGCGATTTTTCCTAAATCGTCTCTATTTAGTTTGTGATTTCAATCGTTAAATCGACGGTTGCCAGCAAAATCAGAGCTGCTTCGTTGTCGGAAACGACGGCGCTTGCCGCTGCAAGAGGTATTTCGCGTCTTTTGGTCTGGAATTTGTCGCGTCGCTGGTCCTACGATAATGCGTTGGATTTGTTATCGACATTGAGACAACGCAGTTGTTAAGTGCATGACGCGGTGATTCGTAGCCGCGAAAATTTTCAGTGTGCCGACTTTGATGTCCAAAGCAGAAATAGAGGTCGAACCGAATTAGGAGACTAAAATCGGTTCGACGTTTTTCCTTGAGCGTTGCCGTGCAGGTGCAGGTAACTTACGATATTAAATAAGGACAGTAGCCGGCAATATTAGTGGCCACCAATTACTCCGGGCGAAAAATTTATGTGGAACTTCAAAGGGCAAGAGCGACCCGACTTTGCAACCGAACCCGGCCCTGGCCAGGAATCGGTGTGGGATTACCCGCGCCCGCCGGTCACAAAATCCTGCAGTAAACTCGTTGAAGTAAAACTCGGCGACATCCTGCTCGCTAGCAGTTCCGGGAGTTACCGCCTGCTCGAGACGGCCAGTCCGCCGACTTTCTATCTGCCGCCCGACGACGTTACCTGGGACCAGTTCGTCAAAGTGCCCGGCAGTTCGCTATGCGAGTGGAAAGGCGCCGCACAATACTGGAGTGTCGTCACCGATGCCGACCGCCCCATCGCATGGAGTTATCCACGACCACGCGCGCGTTACGCGATGCTGAAGGACTACGTCTCGTTCTATCCCGGTCATGTCGAATGCTTTGTTGACGGCGAAAGAGTCCTGCCGCAACCTGGTCGATTCTATGGCGGCTGGGTCACTGCCGACGTCGTTGGGCCGTTCAAAGGCGAGCCCGGCACCGGACACTGGTAATCCCCCACGCCACAGTCACAGGTAGCGGCCAAATTGTAACAATTTGTCACAATGACTGTGTTTTCAAGCGTTTACGCTGTTTCGACACTTTTCCCTGCGTATACTCAGCGCTATTCTGGTAGTGAGCACCGCATGCCGCCGCGACATAGAGCGCCGCATGAAGCGCTACCAAAAACCCATTCAATTCGACGAATGCTCAACACCGCGGAATGCGGTGGAGTAAAGATTATGCATCGAAACCTGAAAGTCACCCTCATAGCCACCGCACTGGTGGTGCTGGCAGCCTGCGCCGAAGTGCCGGATGGTACTGAGACGCGGCCAGCCGAACCCGTCGTCCGGGTCATCGTGGGGATACTGCAATTCGAACCGGAGCGTACCCACGTTGAAGCCGTCGGCACGTCGCGCGCGAAACGCTCGGTTGCAATTTATCCTGCCACATCGGGCGAAGTGGTCGCCGTCAACTTTGAGCCTGGACAGTTAGTGTCGGCTGGCGACGTACTCGTTGAACTCGACCGTCGTGAACAGGAACTTGCCGTACAGCTTGCGCAACTGCAGCTTGAAAATTCCGAACGCCTTTTCGATCGCTACCAGCGCTCCGCCGACGGCGGCGCTGTCATCGCGACCGTTCTCGATGAGGCACGCACCGCTGCCGAAACCGCTAGTATCGAACTGCAACGCGCCGAAATCGCGCTCGACGATCGCACCGTTCGAGCGGTTTTTGAGGGTTTCGTCGGCACAACGGAAGTGGATCGTGGTGATCGCATTAACACCGACACGATGATCACGACGCTGGACGACAGGAGTTCGCTCCTGGTCAGCTTTGAGGTGCCGGAGACGTTGATTGGAGAACTCGCCGTTGGCGAACAAGCAACACTGGAAACCTGGAACTCGCGCTCTCCGGTTGTGTATGGAGAGATCGTCGATATCGGTAGCCGCATCGATCCGCAGACGCGTACCTTCGAAGCGCGCGCGCGTGTGGCCAACGAAGCCGACACGCTGCGTCCCGGCATGAGTTTTCGCGTCGCCGCCGATATCGATGGCGAACTCTATCCCGTTGTTGCCGAGACTGGCGTGCAGTGGGGCGCGGATGGCGCTTACGTCTGGTCCATCGAGAATGGCGCAGCCACGCGCATCGCAGTACAGGTCGTGCAACGTCGCGAGGGTCGCGTGCTGATCAGTGGCGATTTGCGCGAGGGCGACATTGTCGTCGTCGAGGGCATCCAGCGCATGCAGGAAGGGATTGACGTCACCTATGAATCGCCGCGTGTCGCCGACCAGGTCGATGATGCCATCGCCATCGAGCTGCTCGATCGCGATAGCGCAGACGACACGGACTAGCCAACATGTCTGACATCGACCGCGACGATTTACCCAGCATCAGCATCCGTCGGCCCATCATGGTGCTGGTGGCCAACCTGCTGATCGTGCTCGCCGGTGTTGCGGCAATGCTGGCCGTAGAGGTTCGTGAATTGCCGGACGTCGATCGCCCGATCGTGAGCGTGCGCGTTAATTATCCCGGCGCCTCACCGGAAACCATGGATGCCGAAGTGATGAGCCTGCTCGAGGGCGCAGTCGCACGGCTGTCGGGGATCCAGAATATTTCGTCTGCATCAGAAGAAAACAACGGCCGCATGCGTGTTGAGTTCAGCCCCGGCACAGACCTGGACAATGCATCGGCCGATGTGCGTGAAGCAGTGAGCCGTGTATCCCGTCAGCTGCCCGAACGGGTCGAGCAGGTCACGGTCGTCAAGGCCGACGATGATGCAGACCCCGTCATGAATGTTGCCATCATCAGTGACACGCTAACGCAGGAAGAATTGACGCGCATCGTCGAGAAAGATGTTGTGCCAATGTTGATTTCTATTAAGGGTGTGGCCGATGTTGCCCTGGCAGGCAATCGACAGCGCGTGCTGCGCGTAGCCGTCGATCCCTTAAGGCTGACCAGTTTCAATCTCTCTGTCGATGACGTTGCGAGTGCGCTCATGCAGGCGCCGTTCGATGTACCGGCGGGTAGTTTCCGCTCGCGCGACCAGGAATTGATCGTGCGCGCGAACGCCTCTGTCGTCGATGCAAGCGATGTCGCAGACATCGTGATTCGTGACTCAGTGCGCGTCGCGGATGTCGCGAACGTCTATTTCGGCCCCGCCGACGCGACGTCGATGACGCGCCTCAATGGCAGGAACATACTCGGTCTCGGCATCATTCGGCAGGCGCGCTCGAACACCATTGAAATTTCCGCCGGCGTTAACGCCGCTGTTGAACGCATCAACGACAGATTTACCGATCTCGAAGCTGTGGTGACGGATGACCAGGCAACATTCATACGCAGCTCTGTCAGCGAGGTGCTGTTTACGCTTGCATTGACGGTAATGATCGTGATCGCAACGATCTGGCTGTTCATGGGCAGCCTTCGTGCGACGCTGATACCGAGTCTCGCCATTCCGGTCGCATTGATTGGCACCGTTGCCGCAATCTGGCTGTTCGGTTTCTCGATCAACATCCTGACGTTGCTGGCGCTGGTGTTGGCGACGGGGCTCGTTGTTGACGACGCGATTGTCGTACTTGAAAACATACAGCGGCGACGCGCCCAGGGACTTGGCGCCCGTGCTGCGGCCGTGCTTGGCACGCGCCAGGTGTTCTTTGCCGTCGTCGCCACCACCGTGGTGCTGATCTCGGTGTTTGTGCCAATTTCCTTCCTGCCGAGCACCGCGGGTCGACTGTTCCGTGAATTCGGTATCGTGCTGGCAGCGGCCGTGATCATCTCCAGCTTCGTTGCGCTTTCACTGGTGCCGGCCGCAGCGGCGCGGCTCCTGAACGCCGAGGACAAAGATCGCGAGCCGAACATGCTTGAGCGTCTTGGCCAGAGAATGACAGCGGCCTACCAACGTTCGCTGAGCATGGTGCTCGACCGTCCGTGGATACTGATCGGCGTGGCGTTGCTGTTTGCCGCTGGCGGCGTGGTCGCCTACCAGGCACTGGATCGCGAGCTCATACCGGCGGAGGACCGCGGCATCATCAACATATTTGCCAGCGGCCCGGATGGCGTGGGCCTCGATTACATGGATCGCCAGACCGAGAAGGTCGAGGCGATCGTGCAGCCGGTGCTGGATGGCGGCGAAGCGACGTCGCTATTCACCGTGGTCGGCGCGTGGGACCTGAATCGCAGCCGCGTTATTCTGCCGCTCGCGGACTGGAGTGAGCGAGAGCGCAGTCAGCAGGAGATTGAGAATTCCCTGCGCGGCCAGCTTGCGGAAATTCCCGGTGCGCGCGTTGGCATCTGGGGTAGCAACAGCCTGAACCTGCGAAGAAGGGGTGACGGTGGTGTGAGCATCGCGCTGCTTGGTAACGATTACGATGAGATATTCGCGGCGGCGAAAAGTCTTGTGGCTGGCATTGAGGAGCGCCTGCCAAACTTGTCCCGACCGAACATCTCCTACGACCCGACGCAGCCGCAGCTGACTGTCGACATTGACCGGCGCCGGGCGGCGGATTTGGGCATAGACCTTCCAGCCCTTGCCGCCACGCTGCGCGCCATGATTGATGGTGATGAACTCATCGACCTGAACATCGACGACGAAGCAGTGCCGATCCTGCTGGAATCTGCCAGTGGCAAGATCAACGATCCCTCTGACCTGGTGAACCTGTATGTCGGCACATCGAGCGGACGGTCCGTCCCGCTGTCGAGCATCGTTACGCTGAAGGAAGAGGGCGTTGCGGCGGAGCTGGGTCGGCAGGCACAGCGGCGCGCGATCGAAATCAACATCGAGCGGGCCGACGGCTATCCACTGGCGACGGCCGTTGCTGACCTCAAGGGCCTTGCGGAAGAAGTGCTTCCGGCCAACGTCTCTCTGCTGTTGCTGGGTGAAGCGGCCACGCTCGAAGAGACGTCGCAGGAAGTCGCGCTGACCTACCTGATTGCACTCGCCGTCGTTTTCCTCGTGCTGGCAGCGCAGTTCGAAGGCTTTACGAGCGCACTGGTCGTTACGCTGCTCGTGCCATTCGGTATCGCCGCGGCAATCTACGCGCTGCTTATTACCGGTACGTCGCTGAACATCTATTCACAAATTGGCCTGGTGTTGCTCATCGGCCTGATGGCGAAAAACAGTGTGCTGCTGGTCGAATTCGCGGATCAGCTCCGCGACCAGGGCTATGACGTACGCAAGGCCATCGAGGAGGGCGCCGCTATTCGCCTGCGGCCAGTCATGATGACGCTGATGTCGACCGTGCTCGGCGGGCTGCCGCTGATTCTGAGCAGTGGCGCCGGTGCGGAGGCCCGCACCTCGATCGGTTGGGTTGTATTTGGCGGCCTGGGCATCGCCGCGCTGTTCACGCTGTACCTGACGCCGACGCTTTACCTGCTGCTCGCGCGCCTGTCGAAGGCGCGTGCCGCCGAGACCGACCGCCTTAGCGAAGAACTGCGCCACGCCGAGGCACTTACGCAACAGAGCTAACGGCCGCAAACAAAATCGCGATCGTCATTGGGATGAAACCTGGGTCGAACCGCGGTTTTGGCGAGGCATGCCAATTAATGGCACTGCTTGGACGTCAACAAAAAGGGGGTCGAACCGAATTCGGAGACTAAAATCGGTTCGACCCCTTTTATCTCCGACTGGTCGTCGGCCAAAACCTGAATTAGATCAATACAGATAGATGAGTCGGGAACTCAACGGACAAACATAACTGAATACTGAAATTCCGCGTGTCGGTGGTTCGTCCGAGGCGCTCGGCGCCGACAGACGCACGCAGTGTGAGCGGGCGCAGCCAGCGATCCATTCCGCCCCTGGCCAGCATAGATTTAGGCAATTGAACCTGCGACCCATCGTGAGCTCGTGCTCCGTAGTGAAGAATCCGCTGCTAGGTCCCGATCCAAATATGATGGCGTGGCCCCTTGCCAGCAC
>CAYOHF010000146.1:0-7510 GCA_964403695.1 uncultured Woeseiaceae bacterium
ACTTCTCAAATTGTTGCTCACTGGCGCCATCATGAATCATCGTGCGCATGGCATCATCCACCGCAATCAATTCATAGATGCCGGTCCGTCCACGAAACCCGGTGGCGTCTTCGCTCTGCGGTCGGAAAAGTGTTGGCGGATCGGCCTGATCGAGGCTTAAGGTCTGGCATTCATAATCACGAGCAGTGTAGGGCACTTTTGTATCATCATCGAGCACGCGTACAAGTCGCTGCGCAAGCACGCCAATCAGGCTCGATGACAACAAGAATGGTTCGATGCCCATATCACGCAATCGGGTAACCGCACCCGATGCAGTATTGGTGTGCAGCGTGGATAGAACCAGGTGGCCGGTCAGGCTTGCCTGAACCGCTATTTCCGCAGTTTCAAGGTCACGAATTTCTCCGACCATCACAACGTCGGGATCCTGACGCAATATTGCGCGAAGTCCCCGCGCAAACGTCATTTCGACCTTGGTGTTCACCTGGGTCTGACCGATACCATCGATGAAATACTCGATCGGGTCTTCCACCGTCATGATATTGCGCGTGTTGTCATTAATACGCGCGAGTGCGGCGTAAAGTGTCGTCGTCTTGCCGGAGCCGGTCGGTCCGGTTACGAGAATAATGCCATGTGGCTTATGAATCAGGCTGTCAATAGTATCCATTGACTGTTCATCCATGCCCAGAGACTTGAGGTCGAGACGTCCCGCCTGTTTGTCCAGCAATCGCAAAACGACCCGCTCCCCATGGCCTGAGGGCATCGTTGATACACGCACATCAACTGCGCGGCCCGCAATCTTCAATGAGATACGTCCATCTTGCGGCAGGCGCTTTTCGGCAATGTCCAGTTTTGACATGACCTTTATTCGTGACACAACAAGCGGCGCCAACGCGCGTCGGGTTTGCAAAACTTCCTGCAATACACCATCAATTCGGAATCGTACAACCAGTCGGTTCTCGTATGGCTCGATATGGACGTCCGAGGCATTCTCTTTGACTGCTTCGGTCAGAACCGCATTGATAAAGCGGATGATTGGTGCATCGTCGTCACTTTCAAGAAGGTCCGAAGGTTCCGGTAGATCCTGTGCAACCTGCAGCAGATCAGTGTGCTCATCAAGATCGCCAACCATTTGCATGGCTTTGTGGCTGCCTTGCTCGTAGGTCTGTTGCAACAATCCGTCGAAGGCTTCGGCGGTGACGCGCGTCAACTGCAACGGTACGCCCGCGAATCGTCGCGCTTCCGCGAGGCTCAACGGTGATGCGCCAGCCCGGTAAATGGTATCTGCGATGCCATCTTTGAATTCACGAATCAGCACGCCGTGCCGTTTGGCAAATGAAAAGGGCAGTGCGCGAGCATCCGCTTCGCCACCAGCAGAGACTTCGTTGCTCTCCGCGGGTTCGACTTCCAGCACGATTTCAGTATTGCTATCCAAGTTCGAAATGCTCCGGCCCTTGTCTATTGTTCGATTTCAGGGGGCGTAGTCGATTGGGCTGGTGGAGTCTTCACGTACTCATCCAGCGCGGGCAATACCGGTCGCTCGACGCCAGGCATCAGCCCGACTCCCTTTTTATTTCGTTCCTGCAAATCGCGAATCATGTTGTATTTGGAATTGGTTTCGAATGAGGTTTGCATGCTGTCACGCAATATTTTTGCCCGAATAAATACCATCAAGTTGGTCTTGACCTTGTCAGTTTTTCGCGCACGAAATAAATTGCCAATAATCGGAATGCTGCCGAGTATGGGAACTCTCTGGTCGCTTTCAAGCAACCTGTCCTCAAGCAAGCCACCAAGCACGAGAATCTCACCATCTTCGACAATAACAGTGGTTTCAATAATTCGTTCATTCGTGACCAGGTCGACCGCGCCGGTCGCCGCTTGGGCAATGCTTGAAATTTCCTGAGAAATTTTCAACAGTAGCGAGGTGCCCTCATTAATTTGCGGCGTGATGACCAGTTTCACACCAACCTGTTCGCGTTGAATCGTCTGAAACGGGTTGACGGCACCGCCGACACTGCCCGTGTTCGAAAACGAACCGGTTACAAAGGGCACTTCCTGCCCAACGTTAAGGCTGGCCTCTTCATTATCGGTGGTCACGATCGTCGGTGTTGAAATAATGTTGGTATTGGCATCGCCTTGCAACGCGTGCAGGATGGCCGCAAAGCTGGTGCCATTATCGGAAAGACGCCCAATGCCAAACGAGATGCCCTCAGCAATCAGACTGCCTGGGTCGACACCTTCACCACCGCTGCCGATAGCGCCGGCAAGGTCAAGGACGTTGGTGCCGCCGCCGGAGAAGTCGGTAACGGCAATTGGATTATTGGAGCCGCTGCCATCGACCGCCCAGGTGACGCCAAGCTGCGTTGACTTGTCCACTTGCACTTCAACGATAATGGCTTCGACCAAAACCTGTGCGCGACGAATATCGAGTTTATCGACGATGGCCATCAACGAACGCATCATCTTGGGTGGCGCATTTACGACGAGCGAGTTTGTTTGCAGATCGGCCCAGACACTCACTGCTGCGCCGGAGTTGGCGGTCGGTGCAGCGCCTTCCGTCGCAGCCTGCTGCGTAAAGTGTTGCTGTAGTTTGGTCGCCAGTTCTTCTGCGTCGGCATAACGAAGATACCTGACCTGACTGTCGCCGCCAGCTTCCAGTGGCGTGTCCAGGTGTGCAACGAGTGCACGTAATCGAAGTCTGCCACTCTTATCGCCACCAATGAGGATGCTGTTGGTGCGGGCGTCCGCTACCAGGCTTGTTGTCACTGGCAGTCCATCTGCGCGCGGCGCCTGTGTTAATGCAGTTAACACTCGTACGACCTCAGTGGCAGAAGCATGTTCAAGCGGCACGATTTCGATCTCTTCGTCGTTCGACTGATCGATGCGGCGGATGATGCGCATCATTCGCTCTACGTTTCCTGCGCGATCGGAAATAATCAGCATGTTTGAGCCAGGATGAGCCGCGAGGTGACCGTATTGCGGAATCAGTGGCCGGAGAATCGGTACCAGCTGCGCAGCGCCTACATTTCGTACCTGGATTACCTGCGTCACGATGTCTTCGCTGGCTGCGCCATCGGTGCTCAGCAAACCTGAGTACTGGCGCGCACTGGCATCCGGAATAATTTTGACAATGTCACCGGTGGTGATCGCCACATACTTGTTCACCTCGAGGATTGACAGGAATGCCTCGTAGAATGCGTCCGGCGACATTGGAGTTGATGAAAGCATGGTGACTTTTGCCTGGATTCGCGGGTCCAGGATGAAATTCTTTCCGGTAACTTCACCAACGGCCTCGACGATCTGACGAATATCGGCGTCCCGATAATTTGGCGTTATCGTCGGTTCCTGTCCGTTTACCAGCGGTGCAACGAAAAGGCACAATAAAACCAGCGATATTCGTCGTAGGTTGAAAGAATGCAATCCGGGCACTATTTTCAGTTCCTTCATTTATTGTCGTCCAGGTTGAGCTGGCTGGTATTCAATACGAGCACTTCCGGTTGGCCATTGCGTTCAACAGTGACAGATACCTGTTCCGTTTCGCCAAGGCTTTGAAAAATCTGTGTCGCTTGTTGCGGGTTGGTCAAAGCTGCACCGTCGATATCTTTTATGAGATCACCTGGTCGCAGTCCCAGCGCCGCAAACTGCTTGCGATCACGACCCGGGTAAACCCGGTATCCCTGCATCTGGCCAGAAACATAATAGGGGGTTGGGCGAATCACATCCGCAAGCTTGGTCACGTTTTGCGCAACGACATTCTGAATACTTTGCGGGTTGGGATTGCTGGCGGCGCGACTGACGGTCGTGGCGCTGCGCCTTGTGGACATCGTTCCCTGTGGAAATTCCTTCGGCAGTTTCAGGACTTCCAGGCTGCCGGCGCGATTGAGTACCACGCGATCGGCATATATCGCGTGCAATGTTGCGCCAGGTGCCACGGTGTCCTTGATCGAATAGATTTTTTCCTCTTTGCTGGCGTCAGCAATGATTGCGAGTGAGGTGGCATCATCCGCAGATGCCAGGGTGCCTTTCAGTTCAAGACTGAGCCTCGTTTCGGCCAGGTTTTCGTGACTTTCCTGCGGCGCTGCAATGACGGCAGCTTCAGTACTTGCTTCGCCAAAAATATGTGCATTTGCGATACTTTGCACATCAGCTGACCCGGCTGAGCCAGCAGCGGAGCGCGATATTTGCACGGGTGGCGCAATAATCAGGTCTCCGGTCGAAGATCCGGGCATCAACATCCAGATAATGCGGGCGAGTTGCCAGGCAATAGCCACAACCAGGGCCATCACGACCCAGCGAGGCAGCAGCTGATTGCCGGCGACAAGCATGCGTTCGGCGTCTAAGCTACTGAAATCAGACCATTTTGCTTCGATTGTCATATCCGGAGTGACCCTGGTGCGTTGCAAAAGCGGGAGTTCAGCTCCCGGGACTACTTATCCTTTAAACGCAGCAACGTGATAATAAGGTTTGCACCCCCCTTGAAACAAGCTACAAACACCAAAAAACCTATATACCCCAAGTATATACCTCTTATTCCTAATTCTTTTTTTAATTATATATTGCGGTCTGGCGAAATAAATTCCCGCAATTATGCGAACCGGGCTTGGAGAACCGCTGCGCGGGCCCATATATAATGGCCTTTCGTGCACTTCACCATGAATAAACGTGGCGGAAGGCAGAAATACATGCGACAGGCGATTTCAGACAGTTATGACCGAAAAAAATTCATCAGACAGCAGCATTAATGTCGGCCAAGATCTTGCCGTCGAAGAAGCTGCCCCCAAGCTCAAGCGGCCGCCATTATATCGCGTTGTGCTAATCAATGACGATTTTACGCCGATGGAATTCGTGGTGGAGGTTCTTGAGTCTGTGTTCGCGATGGAGCGCAACAAGGCGACCCGCGTGATGCTGGAGGTGCATACCAAAGGTAAGGGTATTTGCGGTGTTTTCAGTTACGAAATTGCCGAGACCAAGGTGGCGCAGGTTACCGGTATCGCGCAACAGCAGCAGCACCCCTTGTTGTGTACGATGGAAGAATGTTAATACATTGTTGGAGAAAGCCATCCATGTATCGCGCGCAAGCTGACACGGCATTTATTTTTTTTGAATATGAGAGTTAGACACTGAAGATATGTTGAATAATGAACTGGAATTTTGCCTGAGCGAGGCGTCATTGAGCGCCAGAGATCGCCGTCACGAATTTCTGACCGTGGAGCACCTCCTGCTCGCACTACTCGATATTCCCAAGGTTCACGAGATTCTCAAGGCGTGCGATTGCGACGTAGAGCGCTTGCGTCGACAGCTGACAGAGTTTATCGATGAGGCGACACCACTCTTGCCCTTGGGCGACGAGGGTGATGTTCAGCCGACGCTTGGATTTCAACGTGTATTACAGCGCGCTGTTTACCATGTCCAGTCCAGTGGCAAGAAGGAAGTTACCGGGATCAATGTACTGGTCGCGATCTTTAGCGAAAAGCAATCCCAGGCCGTATACATTCTTGGCCTGCAGGACATATCCAGACTTGATGTTGTGAATTACATTTCACATGGTCTGCCGCAGGTTCCGGGCGAGAGTGGCGAAGAGGAACAGGCAGCTCCCGTTGAAGGTGAAGAGGACGCCGGTTCCAGCGCGCTGGACAAATACGCAACTAACCTGAATCAGCTGGCGATTGACGGCAAGATTGATCCACTGATTGGCCGTGAAATAGAAATCGAAAGAACAGTGCAGATTCTTTGCCGCCGGCGGAAAAACAATCCGCTGTACGTCGGTGATGCCGGTGTTGGCAAAACCGCGATCGCAGAAGGTCTGGCGCGCATGATTACCGAAGAGCGTGTGCCGGAAATACTGCGTGACGCGACCATTTTTGCGCTTGATATGGGCACTCTGATCGCTGGTACAAAGTATCGGGGCGATTTCGAAAAACGCCTGAAAGCAGTGATAAATGAAGTCCGTGATGATCCGAGCGCAATCCTTTTTATCGATGAAATTCATACCGTTATTGGCGCTGGCGCTGCATCTGGCGGCGTCATGGATGCATCCAACCTGATCAAGCCTGCGCTCGCGAATGGCGACATTCGCTGTATCGGATCGACGACCTATACCGAATATCGCGGCGTCTTCGAAAAGGACCACGCGCTGGCGCGTCGTTTTCAGAAAATAGATGTTCCCGAACCGAGTCTGGAGGAAACCATTGCGATTCTGCGTGGCCTGAAGAGTCGTTTCGAAGAACATCACGGCATCAGGTATGACAACGAGGCGCTGGACGCCGCTGCAGAACTCGCGGCAAAACATATCAATGATCGGCGGCTGCCCGACAAAGCGATCGATGTAATCGATGAGGCTGGCGCCAGCTTACGCTTGTTACCGGAAGCAGAACGCCCGGAACGTGTCACGGTGACCATGGTTGAGAATGTGGTCGCGAAAATGGCGCGTATTCCGCCGAAAAGCGTATCCACGTCGGACAAAAATGTTTTGCGCACGCTCGACCGTGACCTCAAATTATCAATCTTCGGTCAGGATGCAGCGATTGAGGCACTTAGTGCTGCGATCAAGATGTCTCGCTCCGGCCTGAGCGAGGACACGAAGCCTGTCGGTTCATTCCTGTTCTCCGGCCCGACCGGTGTTGGCAAAACTGAAGTCACCCGGCAACTTGCCATGGTGATGGGTGTTGAGCTGATTCGATTTGACATGTCCGAATACATGGAGCGGCATACGGTCTCAAGGTTGATCGGCGCGCCACCAGGATATGTCGGTTTTGATCAGGGTGGTCTGCTGACGGAAGCAGTCACCAAGAACCCACATGCTGTGGTTTTGCTGGACGAAATCGAGAAAGCACACCCCGAAGTTTTCAACCTGCTGTTGCAGGTTATGGACCATGGCACGCTGACAGATAACAACGGTCGCAAAGCGGACTTTCGCCATGTTGTCCTGGTGATGACGACCAATGCTGGTGCTCAGGAAATGAGCCGTGCCTCAATTGGTTTCATGCGGCAGGATCACAGTGCGGATGGTATGGAAATTATCAAGAAATCCTTCACACCGGAGTTTCGCAACCGCCTGGACGCGATTATCCAGTTTGCCGCACTGGATGCGCATTCAATTGCTCGTGTCGTAGACAAGCTGGTGGTCGAGTTGGAAGCCAAACTGGGTTCAAACGACGTAACACTGGAGCTGGACGATGCTGCGCGCGACTGGATTGCCGACCGTGGCTACGATCCCAAGATGGGCGCACGGCCAATGGCGCGGATTATCCAGGAACATATCAAGCGCCCGCTGGCAGAGGAGTTGTTGTTTGGCAGCCTTGCAGAGGGTGGTCACGTGCGCATTACAGTGGAGGCCGATGGTCAGCTGAAGCTCACGGCTGAACCGAATCGCAAAGAGTTGGCCCACCTGCCTGAGAAGTAGTCTGCATGCGGGGGGTGGTGCATTGGTTTTTCGATCAACCTGATTTCCAGATCGAAGCATTCGCGGCTGAAGCCGCTCCCACGATAGTGCCATAGTAACCGTGGGAGCGGC
>CAYOHF010000147.1:0-7458 GCA_964403695.1 uncultured Woeseiaceae bacterium
ACCTTCCGAGCGGCATTGTGGTCGAGTGCCAGGACGAACGCTCGCAACACAAGAATCGGGCCAGAGCCATGTCATTGTTGCAAGCAAAATTGATGGATACAGCGATCTCGCAACGCGAGAGCGAACAAGCGCAACAACGAAAGTCGCTGGTCGGATCAGGTGATCGCTCGGAGCGTATCCGCACCTATAACTATCCGCAGGGAAGAGTTACGGATCATCGCATTAACCTGACGCTTTATAAGCTCGCCGAAATTCTCGAAGGCGAACTTACGCAAGTTGTCGACCCACTCATTAGCGAATACCAGGCCGATCAACTCGCCGCGTTAAGCGAGCAATAACGCTCAGCCCGACAATCGCGGCAAGATGCCGCTCCCACGAAATCTGGACAGGCGCCGTAGGAGCGGTATCTTGCCGCGATTGTCCGATTACCGCAAAACCGGGGTCGAACCGAGGTTTTCATGAAAAAACCTCGGTTCGACCCCGGTTTATCACGATTCTCCAGTTCAGTATTGTCTTGGTGCCGACGACGAAATTCTATTTCACCAACAAACCTACAATTGCTTGCGCAAATGATTCAATACGTCGGATCGTGTAATCAATCCCACGAATTCATCGCCATCCATCACTGCCGCATACGGTTGTACGCTCAACATGGCAACCAGGTTATTGATGCTTGTGTCCTTCTCCAGTTTTATGAACGCAGTTTGCATTGCATCTTCAACAGGCGAGTTCATCAACTCCGGTTTGCCGAAAACGAACTGAATAATAGCGTCTTCTGTCACGACTCCAACCAGCCTGCCCTCGTCCATCACAGGCAATTGAGAAAATCCGGCATTACGCAGTCGATTGTGTGCGGTGGTGAGGATGTCAGTTGGACCGACGGTAATCGTTGCGCGCTCGCCATGCGGCCGGCCTACGAGGTCACGCAAGTCACCATGTGCTTCGCGTTTGATAAACCCCTGATCTTCCAGCCAGAAGTCATTGTAGAGTTTCGACAGGTATTTGTTGCCCGTATCACAAGCAAGCGTGACAACACGTTTTGGTTCCTTCTGTTCGCGGCAAAACTTAAGCGCTGCAGCAAGCAGCGTTCCCGACGATGAGCCTGCAAGGATGCCTTCTTTGCGCAGCAGTTCGCGGGCCGTTTCAAAAGATTCCGCATCGCTGATGCTGTAGCCCTTCGTAGCGGCCGAAAAATCGGCAATCTCGGGTATGAAATCCTCACCGATGCCCTCTACAAGCCAGCTCTGACTATCACCGAACTTGCCAGTGTTCACATAGTCGGCAACGATCGAGCCAACCGGATCTGCAATGATTATTTCCGTTTTTGGTGAATTTTCTTTAAGGAATTTGCTGAAGCCGCTAACTGTGCCGCTGGAGCCCACACCAAGTACGATAGCATCTACATTGCCTTCCATCTGTTCGAGAATTTCTGGCGCTGTCGTTTTTTCGTGCGCGAGTGGATTGTCAGGGTTGCCAAACTGATTTATGAAGTAAGCGCCCTTTTCTTCAGCAATTCTTCTGCCGAGGTCCTGGTAGTACTCCGGGTGTCCTTTGGCCACGTCTGACCGCGTCAAAATAACCTCAGTTCCCATCGCACGGAGATTGAAGATTTTTTCCTGGCTCATTTTATCCGGCAAGACAAGAATCAGGTGGTAACCTTTTTGTGCTGCGACGAGCGCCAGCCCGAGACCTGTGTTGCCGGCGGTAGCTTCAACCAGGGTGTCGCCTGACTTGATGTCGCCGCGCTTTTCGGCTTCCTCGATCATTGATATACCGATACGATCCTTGATTGAGCCACCGGGATTCATGAGTTCGAGTTTGAGGAAAAGCCTGCAAGGGCCAGTATCGATGTGTGTGACTTCGAGCATCGGAGTGCGCCCGACCATGTCCAATACATTTGAGAAAACTTGCATGATGAGTACTGTTACAGGTGAAATTGGCCGCCATAGTACGCGAAGGACCAGCACGTTTGAATGAATTTGTGAAAATTGAGGTGGCACTTCTGGATGCCGTCGAACGTTTAACAGCGGTGAGCGATAGTCCACGGCTCGATGCCGAGCTGTTGCTGGCGCGGGCACTGGATGTGCCGAGGAGCTACCTGTTCGCACATCCGGAGGATGAACTGGATGCGGCAGCCAGCAGGCGTTTTTCGACAACCATCGAAAAACGCGCAACTGGAGAGCCTCTGGCCTATATCACCGGCGAAAAGGAATTCTGGTCGATGAACCTGATGGTTACCCGGGATACCCTGGTACCACGACCAGAGACCGAAATCCTTGTCGACCAGGCGCTGCAACGCATTCCGCGTGATGCGGTAATACGAATCCTCGATGCAGGCACGGGCAGCGGCGCAATCGCACTCGCAATCGCCAAAGAACGTCCGCTATGCGAAGTCATCGCGACTGACTTCAGCGCCGCTGCGCTTGCGATAGCGAAGGAAAATGCCAGGCAACACGGTTTGCCCAATATCGAATTCCTGCCGGGTGACTGGCTCGAACCGGTAGCCGGTCAGTTGTTCGACGTTATCGTCACCAATCCACCGTATGTGCCCAGCGAAGATCCGGATCTCGAACGGCTTCGGCACGAGCCACTTTCAGCGTTGGCATCAGGGGCCGACGGGCTTGATGCGATTCGCAGGATTGCTGTGGACGCATTGTCAGTGATTGAACCGGGTGGCTCGCTATTGATCGAGCATGGGGACGGGCAGCATGCGGCTGTCGTGGAAATTCTTGCAGCGGCAGGGTGGACGGATATTGGTGTGACGAATGATCTGGCGGGGATTCCGCGGATTACTACGGCCATTCGATGAAAATCACTGAATCTCCGCCGCGTATGTCGTCCCTATTCGCGGCTGAAGCTGCTCCCACAATATCAATGTAATCTGTGGGAGCGGCTTCAGCCGCGAATGACTCAAGATATGTGGCGCCTTCGATACCGTCATTGCCTATAATCCACTCTTTAATTCCACTATCGAGACAATCAGTGATAACCATTACAACCACCCACGGCGACATCGTCGTCGAGCTTTTTGAAGAAGCAGCACCAATCTCCTGCGAGAATTTTCGTCAATACGTGACTGATGGATTTTTTGCGGAAACAATATTCCACCGCGTTATTCCAAATTTCATGATCCAGTGCGGCGGTATGAATGCTGACATGTCGCAGAAAGAAACCCGCGCGCAGATCAAGAATGAAGCTGACAACGGTGAGAAAAATACCCGCGGCACACTCGCGATGGCCAGAACCGGAGAAGTCGACAGTGCAACGTCGCAGTTTTTCATTAACCTGAACGAAAACACATTCCTCGATCACGGTGGTCGGGACTTCGGCTATGCCGTTTTTGGTCGTGTGACGGATGGTATGGACGTCGTTGACGTGATCGCCGCGGTTGCAACGGGCAACACTGGTGGCCACCAGGATGTACCAATCGAACCGATTTTGATCAACGAAGTGCGCAACGAGGACTGATTAACTCTTGTCGGGTAGCGGACAAAAAGTCGAACGCGCAGCACGGCACCACGCGTTGCCGCAAATCGGTGTGCCCGGGCAGGAGCGCATCGAAGCCGCTACTGCATTGCTCATCGGTCTTGGCGGGATCGGCTGCGCGGCGGCGAGCTACCTTGCCAGCAGCGGTGTCGGTCACATAATGCTTTGTGATTTCGATACCGTAGATGAGACCAACCTCGGCCGGCAGGTACTTTATGGCCCGGCAGACGTTGGCAAGCTCAAAGTGGTGAGCGCGGCGTCCAGGCTGACCGCCATGAACCCAGACATTCGACTGACCGAAATTTCGGATCGATTGAGTGATGCAGCGCTGACAGAGGCCGTCAGCCGCGCCGATATTGTGCTCGATGGATGTGACAATTTCGCGACCCGTTTCCAGGTGAATGACGCCTGTGTCAAAGAAAAACGCGTACTCGTTTCCGGGGCGGCGATTCGCTTCGAAGGTCAGCTCGCTGTATTCGGACCAGACTACAGTCAGCTGCCGTGTTACCGCTGTCTCTACGAGGATGCAGACGAGTCGCTGGAAAATTGCAGCGGCAACGGTGTGCTCGCGGCCGTACCTGGTGTCATCGGTACGATGATGGCGGTGGCAACGCTGAAATATCTTTCCGGCATGCCAACTGAAGCACCTGCACTGGAACTGTACGACGCGATGACCGGTGACTGGCAGAAAGTTCGTATTAAAAAGCGCCAGAACTGTCCTGCCTGCGGAACCAATGATTAATGTCGCGTTACCAGGCGCAGGCAAACGCTCATCAGCGCGGCAACAATGACGTAGACGCCAATAGCGGCGAGAAGCACGCCCGCATAACCCTGCCCACCTACAAGCGTCGCCGCCAGTGCAGGTCCGAGTGCACCACCACCTGATGTAAAGAAACCACCAGCAACAACGACGCTGCCGCCGGGATCGAGGCGCGCTTCCACCGATTGGAAGTACGGCAAACCAAACGCCCAGGCAATGCTTAATCCGCACATCGCGACGATGTAAACGCTCTGTCCTGACGAAACCATGAGCAGAACCAGAGACGCAATCGACAACAGCAGCGCTGCCATAATCGGCAGCAGATCGCCGAATCGATTACCGAGCCAGACAACGCCAAAAGCCGCCGGCATACCTATTACAGTCACGATACCCAGGATCTCACCGATGCGGTGATCCGCCAGCCCGAAGCTAACGCCAATACGTTCCGCATAAGTGAAGTGCATGGTGTTTGCTGCCTCGTACAAACCGATGCCCAGCATCGCCAGGATCGCCGCCGGTTTTAACAGCATGTGTATTTCTATCGCGGGATCCGAGCTCCCCGCGACCGGCCCACGTGTGAGTACAGATCCGAATAACGGCATTGCGAGTACAGCCGCTGCAGCAAGGCCCAGGTACATACCGACAATGCCAATGTCCTCGAGCACCAGCGGCAATACATACAGCCCTACAGCGCTTAGTCCGAACTGGAATACTGAAAAGACGCCGTAGCCACGTTCCGGCATGTCAGATGCGGCTATTGTTGCCATCACTGCCGCATACGCCGTCGCTCCGCCAATACCGGAGACCACACGCAAACCGAGAAATACAGACACTGGCATATTCGTCGCAAGTGCCGATAACCCATCCGCGATGGCAAGCGTAATTAGCCCTGCCAACGCCAGCTTTCTCGGGTCGAGATGGCGAATACGCAACGCAAGTAAGACGGCCGCGCCGGCGCCACCGGCAAATCCCGCCGATGCAACCCAGCCAGCAGCAGATTCAGTAAAGCCTGCATAATCAACAAGCGCGCCGACCATTGTTGGCAAGATCAGCAGCGGCAGTATTGCTACCGAGCCCAACACGGTCAGTCTTATCAGTCGAAAGGCTTCACTGCTCATATGCTGGTCCGCTTTGTTGACAAGGCGCCTATGCTACCGCGCATAATGTCTGTTCGGGAAAAATAGGTAGGAAAGTTATGAGCATTGTTACTTTCGCTGCGACGCAGATGGCGTGCAATGATGACAAAGACGCCAACATCGCGCGTGCAGAAAAACAGGTTCGCGAGGCGGCAGCGCAAGGTGCCCAGGTTATCCAACTGCAGGAATTATTTGAAACACCCTATTTTTGTAAAGATCAGGACAGCGACTATTTCGAGCTGGCACATGATTCGCGGTCGAACTCATTGGTGGAAAAATTCCGCATGCTGGCAAAAGAACTGTCAGTCGTTTTACCCATTAGTTACTTCGAACGCGCCAACAACGCCTACTTTAATTCGATCGACATTATCGACGCCGACGGCGAGTTACTCGGCACTTACCGCAAATCACACATCCCCAATTCACCCGGTTACCAGGAAAAATATTACTTCAGCCCTGGCGATACTGGCTTTCGTGTCTGGCAAACCAAATACGCCCGTATAGGTGTCGCGATCTGCTGGGATCAGTGGTTCCCGGAGGCCGCGCGCAGCATGGTGCTGCAGGGTGCAGAAGTCTTGTTATACCCGACAGCGATTGGCTCGGAACCTGGTTATCCCGAGATCGATTCTGCTGGCCACTGGCAGCGAGTAATGCAAGGTCACTCCGCCGCCAATTGTGTCCCCGTCGTTGCGTCGAATCGCATCGGACTCGAAAAAGGCGAGTCCTGTGACTTGACGTTTTACGGCAGTTCATTCATTAGCGACAACACCGGCAGGAAACTTTGCGAATCGGATCGTGAAACGCAGGACATCATTACCGCAGAGCTTGATCTCGATGCGATGCGTAAGGAACGCACGGCGTGGGGGCTGTTCCGTGACCGGCGCCCGGATTTGTATGGCGATATTCTGAGCATGGATGGCGGAGCCGGCCAGTCGTGAGTGCAGACGCATTTCCGACAGCTGCCGCAGCCGGATACCACATGCCGGCAGAGTGGGAAGCACACGAACGCTGCTGGATGGCCTGGCCTTGCCGTATAGATTTTTGGGGCGACAACCTCGCTGCGACACAACGCGCTTTTGCCAATGTGGCAAACGCCATCAGCGAATTCGAACCGGTCACGATGCTGAGCCCTCCTGATGACACAGAAAACGCACGCAAGCTTTGTGGCGACAAAGTAACTGTCCTGCCAGTCAGGCTGGATGATTCCTGGACGCGGGATAGCGGGCCTAACTTCGTCAAGAACGCAACAGGCGATTTGGCTGCATCAATTTTTCACTTCAATGCCTGGGGTAAAAAACATGAGCCATGGCGCAATGACGCCGCGCTCGGTCATCGCCTGGCCGAATACCTCGGTATACCGACTTTCTCCTGCCCCATATTCATGGAAGGTGGTGGCATCAACGTCGATGGCGAAGGAACATTATTAACGACTGAACAATGCGTACTGAACGATAACCGCAACCCCGGATTAACGAAGGAAGAAGCTGAACTTGCTTTTCGCGAAGCACTTGGCGTGGAAAAAATACTGTGGATGCCTGGCGATCCGGAAGACACAGAAACTGACGGCCATGTCGATGGCATCGCGTGCTTTATCGAACCAGGCAAGGTCCTCGTAGAAATATGTCCTGCCAAGGGCACTGCGCGCTACGACAATATGCAGGCAAACCTGCAGGCCATAACAGGCGAATCAGATGCACAAGGGCGCGAACTTGAGATAGTAATTATCGAGGAGGCCTACGAGGCCGAGCGCAGGGGTGACATATTCGCGAGCTCATATATCAATTTCTACATCGCCAATGGCGGGATCGTAATGCCCGGATTCGGTATCGATCGCGACCAGGAGGCGCGTGATCAACTCGCTGGCCTTTTCCCGGATCGTGAGGTTGTTCAAATTAATATTGCCGATATTGCCGTTGGTGGTGGCGGAATACACTGCATTACTCAGCAACAGCCACGTTGAGATAGTCAGCGAATCACTGCTGTCCCATAAACTCGAAATCGTTGTCGTTACAAGGTTTCGGCGTAATTCAACGGTCAGCAATCGCCCGCTGGGCGGGCTCCTACAATTCTAATTAG
>CAYOHF010000148.1:0-7336 GCA_964403695.1 uncultured Woeseiaceae bacterium
GAAACGGTGCTATCTCGATCTGCATATAATTCGTATAGCGCGCCCCCGCTACCAAACAAAAAAGGGTCTCTCGAAGAGGGGCCCTTTTTTGTTCTGCGGTTCTTTCCGTAGGAGCGGCTTCCAGCCGCGATTGGAAGTTTCGATCAATTACGCTAAATCACCATTTAACTTGTCAATACCATCGGACGCACTGGTTTCTGTCAGTCGGCGCTTTCGGCATGCGCTGCGTGAACGAGTTGCAAACGACTAATCCCTTTCCGTCATAATGCCGCCTCGTTTATTCGGACAATATACAAAACTTCATGCTTGCATTCCTAAAGCAAAACTTCCGCTGGATTGCCGGCGGTTTCACGCTCACTTTCTTTTCGAGTTTTGGGCAGACGTATTTCATTTCTGCGTCTATCTCCGAGTGGCGGGCAGCTTTCGATCTTAGCCATGGCGAATTCGGACGGCTCTACATGTTCGCAACACTCGCGAGTGCATTTTGCCTTCCTTTTCTTGGCAGGATCGTGGATGTGATGCCGGTGCACAGGACTATCGCATTGGTTGTGCCAGTCTTAGCCGCAGCAGCTCTGTTGGCGGGCTATGCCACCACGGTGCAAACAGTCGTCGTCGCCATTTTTTTGTTGCGCCTTTTCGGACAAGGCATGATGACGCACATCGCCTTGACGGCAACCGGTCGCTGGTTTGTTGCGGCGAGAGGTCGGGCAGTGTCGCTGGTCATTCTGGGTCACCAGGGAGGCGAGGCTACTATTCCACTGGCATTCTCTGTACTTGTACTTGCGTACGGATATCGAGTGGGATGGGTTAGCAGCGCCATTGCACTTATTTTCATTGGTCTTCCCTTTGCCTATTGGGCTTACCACAAGCCGCGTATGCCTCACGGTCGGCAAGCAAGTGACCTCGATTCCAAGCCGCAGGGTCGCAGTTGGACCCGCCGGGAGGTGATGAGGGATCCTACCTTTTGGGTGCTACTAACAGGAATATTGGCACCTCCGTTTGTTGGCACGACTATCTTTTATCATCAAAACTATCTCACCGAGCTCAACGGCTGGCCGCCGCAGCATTTTGCCCTGTCATTATTGGTTTTGTCGCTCACCACAGTCGGTTGCGCGTTGGCGGCGGGTGCAGCGATCGACCGCTTCGGCGCAAAAGCCGTATTGCCCTATTTTCTATTGCCCTTGTCTGCGGCCTGCTTCGCCTTGGGTTTCAGTGGGCCCGCTGCCTGGCTTTTCGTTGTCATGGTGCTCCTGGGTATCAGCTATGGAATATCTTCCACGTTGTTTGGCTCACTGTGGCCAGAGATCTACGGTCTCGCTAATTTAGGGTCAATCCGGGCCATCACCGTGTCGGCAGTCGTTTTTGCAACCGCCGCAGGCCCCGGACTGACGGGCACACTGATTGATCGAGGAATTGCTTTACCCGTGCAAATGTCTTTTCTTGGCCTTTACTGTGTCGTGGCGGCGGGCGCGATGACAATAGCATCGGTGTATTTACATCAGCGCGAATAAAAAGCAGCAAAACGGCGCCAACGAGCGCAAAGGCCGCACCTGGCTTCGCGGAGCAGTGCCTCCGGTCACTCGCCGTAGGCGCGCGCAAATAATTACTTCACGCGAACCCGCAGCGTGACTGTAGGAGCAGTGCAAATCGCGCCCCCGCTACCAATCAAGAAAGGCGGTCCCATTGGGATCGGATTTTTCATTTCTGTTTTCTCATGACGGTGCTGGTTGAAGCCGCTCGCGCAGAGAATTGACCATCGCGCGGACGTTCGAGCGAGTAATTCGGTTCGACCCCAATATTCTGGGCATTGCGGTCCAGTATGATTGCGTGCTTCTTTGGAGCATCCACTTGACTATAACCAGTTGACACATTGGTAACATAAAAGTTACTATCTATGAGCATTGAAATTAGGGAATATTTAGACGCAGATGACAAGTCGCCCTATGGCAAGTGGTTTAACGACCTTGATGCGAGAGCAGCAGCCAAAATTACCGTTGCCATAGATAGAATCGGACGCGGTCTTCTTGGTGACATTAAGTCTGTAGGTGACGGAGTATCTGAGCGTAGGGTGGACTACGGTCCAGGTTACCGAATCTATTTTGGATCTGAGTCGGATGGCCGCGATATCAAAGTTGTAATTCTACTTTGTGGTGGCTCCAAGAAGCGCCAAGACGACGACATTGCCAATGCAAAGGAATATTGGAAGGACTACAAGTCGCGTAAGCGTCAAGGAAAAGAGTAATGGCTCTAACACGAGATTTTAAGGAAACTATCCGTGCACGTGCGCAACGTGACCCGAGTTTTCGACTTGCTCTAATTGAAGAGACGATCGAGTCGCTTTTGGAAGGCGATCTTGAAGGTGGACGAAGCATTCTAGGTAACTACATAAACGCTACCATGGGCTACCCAACTCTTGCGGAACTGACTGGTCGGAGCACGAAAAGTTTAATTCGGATGCTTGGTCCTACGGGAAATCCGACGGCAACGAATCTTTTCAGCATCATAAAAACAGTGAAAGAGGAGGAGGGCGTAGAGATCGATATTCAAGTACGTCACGCTTGATCGAGAAGTTTGTCGAAAACGACATCAATACAATGGTTAAGTAGCTCAAAAATTTTCGCATGATTTCTATCCTCTTGTTTATTTTGTTAACGATACGTTCTACTGGTTTTGTATAACTCAGCACAATTAAGTGTCATTTCGGAGGAACCCTTTGTCGTCGAGTCTATCCAGTTGGATCGCCCTCATCGAGCTCATGCAGCTTCCGCCGCATAATCTTTCCTGAGCTGGTCTTCGGAAAATCATCTACAAACTGGACCACCCGCGGCACCTTGTACGCGGCCAGGTGTTCCCGGCAGAAATCGACGATGTTATCTGCATCCGGTGAAACCCCTCCCTTCGCAATAACATAGGCCTTCGCCAGTTCACCCTTGTCTTCGTCCGGTATCGAACCAACCGCAACCATTGCGACGTCCGGATGCGCGGCGATTACGCGTTCCAACTCTGCCGGATAGACGTTATAGCCGGCCGTCAGGATCATGTCCTTCTTGCGATCGACAATAAAGATGCAGCCATCGTTGTCCATCGTCGCGATGTCACCGGTGTGCAACCAGCCGTCGGGCTCGATGTTTTCGCGTGTGGCGTCTTCATTACCGTAGTAGCCGAGCATGACGATTGGTCCTCTAATCATCAGCTCGCCCGGTTCATCGGTGGGAAGCGTCTTTTCGGCATCGTCGACGGCGGCGATCCGGGCTTCGACATAGGGCAGTACGACGCCAATGGATCCATGCTTGATCGGCCCGTTGTGAGCAAACGTCGTGCCGAGACCCGCAAGTTCCGTCATGCCCCAGAGTTCGATGAGCGGGCAACCGAATCGCTCCTCGACTTCCTCCATTTTTGGCACCGGCATGGTTTGTCCGCCAACGGTGCAACAGCGCAGCGACGACAGGTCGTAGTCATCGAGCTTCGCGTGGCTTAAGAGGAACATGTACATGGTCGGCACGCCTTCGAACATCGTCGCGCTGTGTTCCTGAATGCTCTGAAGAATCGCTTCTTCACTGAACGTCTGGTGCATGATCAATGTCATGCCGGTCATGAACGCGCCGTTCATAACGACGTTACCGTAGACGTGCGGACAGGGCAGGGCACTGACAACACTGTCGTCATGCGTGCGACCGTGCATCAGTGCCGTCAACGCGATATTGATAGCGACGCTGTAATGCGATTGCATGGCGCCTTTCGGGTGGCCGGTCGTGCCCGAGGTATAAGCGATCGTGGAGAGTTCCGCCGGGTCGATGTCAGCCACCGTGAATTCCGTCAGCTGGCCGTCCAGCAGTTCGGCGAATCCGGTCGTTCCCTGCGGCGCATCATCGCCGAAGCAGACCAGGGCCTCGACGGTGCCTGAACCCACAATATTCACGATGGGTTCGAGTTTGTCTCTGGACCCGATAATGAGCTTTGCGCCGCAGTCATTGGCCATGAACTCGACTTCTTCCGGCGTCAACATGACGTTTACCGGGTTGACGACGGCGCCTGTCTTGAGCACGCCGTGGTAACTGACCACCCATTCCCAGCAGTTCGGGCTGTACAGCGAGACTCTGTCCCCCGGCTTGATTCCCATCGCGACCAGGGCGTTGGCAAGCTGGTTGGAGCGGGCCTCCAGCTCGACGAAAGAAAGCTGCGCGTCCTTTGTGACCAGTGCGACTTTGTCACCATAGATTTTCGCGGCGAGCGGCAGGATGTGTGCTGGGCTTTCGATCATTTCGACGCTCCTTCGTTATGCTGTTTGTTCTGCCACGGCCCGCCAGCCAGCGTCGATAGCCGCATCCAGGTAGGCGCGAGCTTCGGAATCCGAATTGGCGATGGAAATCCTGCCGAACTGTGCTCGCCCGATTTCATGGGGCGCTTGTCCTTCCTCCCATGCCGGGTCATCCAGTTGCAGGTACTCGTAGGAATAACCGTGCGGCCAGCGGTTTACGGTAATGGCCTTGATGTCGGTCTCATGTTTGAAGCCGTGCTCGCCAAGCAGTCCCTGCAGCTGGTCCCGAATTTCCTGCTCATAGGTGTCGAAGGTGGTTGCGTATACCTGATGACGAGATCTTCGAAGTATCTCTCGAGTGGTTTCATCGTCGAGAGGCTCAATTGTCGGGACGCCGAGCATGTAAATCACCATGGGATCGTCCGGCCCGCGTGGTGGCTGGTGTCCTCCCGTTGTCGTGGGCGGCGGTACGGTGACCACGACGTATGGGTCATCGGGGCAGGTCACCTGACCCACGCCGAGTTTGGAAAAAGCGTGTCCGTTCTCGATCAGGACATTGGTCATCACCAGCGGGACTTTGACGCCGTAGCGAAGCGCTTCTTTCTGGCTTTCCGGCAACTGCGGACAGAGGTACGGGATTGCGCCGTTGTAACAGGCGAGCACGCAGTGGTCGCCTGAGACACTGACGGCATTGCCATCCCGTACATAGTCAACCGTCACCGTGTCATCCCTGGTTTCCCGCACGCCGACGACGGTACTGTTTAATCGCAAGCGGACCGGGTGCTGCTCGAGGTCGAGCGCTTCATAGTCGAAATGGCTTGTCGCGATATCGTCAAAGCCCCGAGTGTCCGGAGCGACCGCCGGGATCAGTTTGTGTACCAGCAGCCTGGCCACGGACGCATTGCCATCCGGAAAATACAGTGTCTGGTAGCCGGCCATAGCGCCTTCGAGAAGCTGATTGACCAGTTCACCGAGCCAGCCCATCCCCCGCATGCCAGGGGATCCTAAGTAAAACGCTTCTAAGACACTGACTCTCGACGCGGCCGGCCCAGCCATCAGCTTGGGAAACGGATAAAATATCGTAATGGTTTCTTTCGCGAGGCCGACTCGTTCAGTCAGGAATTCGGCGTAGCTGACCGACTCGATGTAGGTGGACTTTTCACTCAGAGAAAGGTCTTCGAGGTAGTCACGGTCGCCACTGATCAGCTCGATCAACTTGTCCTGTTCCGAAGCGGGCAGGGGCAGGGCACGGACGGCGGTCTCGTAATCCCCGATGCCGAGCATCAATTTGATCCATGATCCGCGTACCTTTACGTGGCCATCCGGCCCAGGAAACGCCAGCATCGAGTCAGCGCCTGGGTCTAAAAATTCGAATTCTGCCATGTTGGCAACCATGGCCTCGAGGTCGATGCCGAGATCATCCAGCAGGCCACTGGATATTTTGCTGTAGTTACCGGGGCCATCAAGGTTTACTGAGCCACCGATGCCCAGCAGCGTCTGTCCATCATGGTGAAACTCGTTGCGCTTGGCATGTCCGCCGAAGTCGTCATGATTGTCCAGTAACAGGATTTTCGCATCGGGTCCCATCCGCTTCTGGTAGAACCTGGCAGCCGCAAGGCCACTCACACCCGCGCCAACAATCACCATGTCGTAGTGTTCGTCCAGTTTGCGATGCTCGGCAGGTTTTTGTCCGCTCCAGGCGAGGGCGTGCGATACCTCGAAAGAGCCGGGGTGGTTGCCCCGCATACCTGTGAGGGTCGGTGGGTAATAATCGGACGGTGCGCCGGAGCTAAGCTGCGCGAACAGCTCAGCGGGTGCTAGCAGGGTTGTGCCCGTGCCGATGGCCACACCGTTCAAAAAATCCCGTCGTGTAATTTTGTATTTCATCGCGCTAAAACTCCGCCGCGAGCAAGGCGTCGGTCTCGATCACAATCATCTCGCGATACTTGACCGGCATATCCCAGGTACCGATCCAGCCTTTTGGTACCAGGAATGTTTCGCCCTGATTGTAAGTTTGCGTGCCCCCATCTACGTTGGTCAGCGTGACTTCACCTTCGAGCACCAGCACGAACTCGTCATATGGAAAAGGCTCGTTAACGTCGATGATGGCGGGGCTCGCAGCAAATACCGACACGACGATGTCGCCCTGGTGAAGCACCGATTCCCAGTTTTCACTCTCGCCCTTAAGGACAATCTCAGCAGGAAAGGGGGCGATGCTCTCGAGTTCCATCGCCTGCATTTCGTTGGCGTCCAGCGGCAAAAACTCGGGTGCTGCCTGAACGCCAAAACTGACTGCGACCAGGAGCAATGTGATCAGGAAGCTTGGTTTTTTCATGCGAAACATCCTTCGGTTGTAGATCCGGAATTGAACAACGTGATTCATCAGTTTTGAGTTAAATCTCTGCGCGTCTTTTTCTACTGACTGACGAGCTAAACGTTTTCGTCCCTCGTAAGTTTGAAGAAGAACGGGCCCTTCAAAATCTTGTTGTCCATGACACCGAGTACTGTGTCGTCATCCAGCTTCCGAAACACATCATTGATCGGCAACTGGTCATAAATCATCGTGGCACTGGTCTTCCCCCGGTACTCCGTCATTCGTAGCCGTGCACGAGACTTCGATGTGCTGAAAAGCGGCAGCAACAGCTGGAAGATGTTGCCGGCGGACTTCGACTTGAACTTGCTCATGTGCTCGGCAAGCGCAAACGAGGGCTTCATGTAACCGGGGTTGACGCGGACAAGCTTGCCCTGTCGATTCGAAAACAACAGCGGGTGGACATCTTCACCCGATTCGAAATGTTTCCCGTACCAGTGGAACACCTCGAGCAATCCATCGAGCGGATGGTCTGTCGGGTATTCGTCGCCCTGCCAGTGGCCGATCATGAACTCGATATCGACCGGCTCGAGCGAATCGAATAACTCCAGTGCGCGCTCACGTAATATCATTCTTTGCTTGTAGCCTTCATCGCCGTCCGGAAGTAAATCGCCATGCTGATGACGGGAACGAGTAACAAGACGCCAATCGATTCAAAGTACACACCAATATCGGCCATGACCACGCTGCCGGTCAGCACACCCACG
>CAYOHF010000149.1:0-7326 GCA_964403695.1 uncultured Woeseiaceae bacterium
GACTCGACATCGCTCGATGCTTTCTTTAACACGTAGCCGGTTACCTGATCTTTATGACCCGGATGACCAACACCCAATCGCAAGCGCATGAAATCCCGCCCACAGTGCTGAATCAAATCCCGCAGACCATTATGACCACCGTGACCGCCACCGAGTTTTAATCGAACGGTACCGGGCGGTAAATCGATTTCGTCATGCGCCACCAGGAGATGCTCTGCAGACAATCTGTAGTAATCGAGCAATGCGCGAACCGGGCCACCACTGAGGTTCATATAACTTTGCGGTTTCGCCAACCAGACATCACCACCGGCAATTTTTATGCGGCAAATATCCGCATCGAAACGCTTTTCATATTTGAACTGCGAACCATCGCGCCGCGCCAACTCGTCAACAAACCAGAACCCGGCATTGTGCAGGGTGCGCTCATAGCGCGCTTCAGGGTTACCAAGTCCGGCGATAATTGTCAGGTGGGTTGCCATAGCGTCTCAATGGTATACGAACACCAGGATTCAACAAAAAGGCCGCCAATTGGCGGCCTTTTCATAGATTGTCGATTACGACTATTTGTCGTCCGACTCGCCTTTTGCTTCGCCGCCAGCTTCGCCGCCAGCTTCGTCGCCTGCGGCTGCTTCGCCTTCTTCGCCTTCGACTGCTTCGTCGACGATGTCCTCTTCGATAGGCGCCGCTTTGATCACGTGGATCGATACGACGGGCTGATCACGTTCGTCGCCATGCGACAGCTCAACGATTTCAACACCATCCGGAACCTTAAGATCGGAAAGGTGCAACATCTCGTTTAACTCAAGCTCGGCAATGTCCAGCTCAAAGTACTCGGGCAGATCTTTCGGCAAACAGGTGACCTCAACTTCAGTGACCAGGCGCGAAACGGAACCGCCCCCTTCCCTGACGCCAATAGCTTCCTCTTCATTCAGATAATGAATGGGCACGTTCATCTTGATCTTCACATCTGCGACGATGCGCTGAAAATCCATGTGCAGGATTCTCTGCTTGGCAGGATGCCGCTGAATATCCTTGACGATCGCAGCCTGACTTTTTTCGCCAACCTTGATGTTCAAAATACTCGAATAAAACGACTCGTTCTCCAGTTGATGCAAAACGCGGTTGTGATCGAATGCCAGTGCGCGCGGCGGACGGCCGGCACCATAGATGATTGCAGGAACTTTTCCTTCATGACGCAGGCGGCGGCTCGCACCCTTCCCCTGGCCCTCACGAATTTCCGCAACCAAGTCGAAATCTTCACTCATTGGAATTCTCCGATAACTGATTGTATTTAAAGCCGTTTCCGGCCTTCACTAAGAATCCCGATCGCGACCAATCAGGATAAGGGCGCGCATCATAGCCGATAATCAAATAAGTGTCAGCCCCAAATCGCCAGATTTTGCGGCTGACTCCTCCACCAACCCAAGAATAAGGAGGCGCCAATGCTGAGAGTCAGCGGCAGGTATGCCGTACTCACCAATAAGCGAGTAAAAGCGGGGTCGAGTGTTTGGTGAGTACGGCATACCTGCCGCTGACTCTCAGAGCCTGGCACCCCCGTATAAAGATACCTGGAATTTCGACAACAAACTGACCCGCAGGGTCAGATCAAAAACCTAGTCGACATACAAAGAACTAACCGACTCCTCATCAGCAATCCGCCGCATAGTCTCCGCCAACAACTCCGCAGTAGATAGCTGTCGAATCTTCCCACAAGCCTGAGCCGCCTCACCCAACGGAATCGTATCTGTAACAACCATCTCGTTCAAAGCCGACTCACTGATCCTGGAAACGGCAGGCCCGGACAAAACTGCATGCGTAATGTATGCGTCAACGGTGAGAGCTCCACGATCCTTAAGCGCCCCGGCAGCATGACAAAGCGTCCCGGCAGTATCGACCATGTCATCGATCATGACGCAGTTCTTACCCTCGACTTCGCCAATAATATTCATCACCTCAGACTGATTCGCTTTAGAGCGCCGCTTATCGATAATCACAAGATCAGCATCATCAAGTCGTTTCGCCAATGCGCGTGCACGAACCACACCACCAACATCAGGCGACACAACCACCATGTCCTCGTATTTCTGCTTCCAGACATCCCCAAGCAACAACGGCGAGGCATAAACATTATCGACCGCAATATCGAAAAATCCCTGGATTTGATCAGAATGCAAATCCACGGTGAGGACACGATCGACTCCGGCTACACCAATCAGTTTCGCCACAAGTTTGGCAGTTATAGGCACGCGCGAAGAACGCGGCCGCCGATCCTGACGGGCAAATCCAAAATAGGGAATAACAGCCGTGATGCGCGAGGCTGAAGCTCGTCGTGCTGCGTCCACCATCACCAGCAGCTCCATCAGGTTCTCGGACGTAGGTGGGCAAGTCGGCTGTACGATAAAAGCCTCCCTGCCGCGGATATTCTCCAGAATTTCAACGTTGATCTCGCCGTCACTGAAGCGGCCGACCTGGGCCTTGGCGAGCGGTATATGAAGTACACGGGCTATGCTATGCGCCAGTTGCGGATGCGCATTGCCCGAGAAAATAGCCATTGTTGCCGGATCCATGGCCCTATCCCCCCTCGTTATAGTTATTCACTTCGGCCCCTGGTGGTGAAACTGGCTGGGGCGGCAGGATTCGAACCTGCGCATGACGGGATCAAAACCCGCTGCCTTACCACTTGGCTACGCCCCATTTACTTGCAGCCTGCACTGTGTCTTTTTGCACGTGAACCCGGATATATCCGGTTTGCATGATTCGGCCACGATTCACGTGGCGCAATTGTATCTGCACTTTCTGAGCTGTCAAACTCACATCGCCGTGGCGACTTTTTCTGGCTAGCGAAATACCCAGTCATCGACGATCAAACGAACCTTGACGTCGCCGCTGACAGCCGTCAGGCGCCGCGGCATGGATTGTCCTGCGCCATCGCGATAAGGCCCATAGTCAACCTGCCACTGGCTTTGCAGAATTTGTACGAGCTGACCATCTGCACCGAAGCTGGTCTGAGCAGGACCCCCAGGATCTGGAATTCCAAGAGCCCAGTAGCGCAGACTCGTCACGGGAATGGTCCAGCCATACATCTGGCGAAGTTCCGCTTCGGCGTCATTTAGCTCAGTAGCCACACCATCCTGATCGGTTACCGTCAGCTCCTGCCGGTCACCATTGATGAATACCGTACCGGCCCCCAATGGACCGCTAATCCTGGCGCGAAATACCACCCCGTCCTGACGCCAGAAAAGTTTGCCATTGAAACCGTCATCACTGGCGCTGACACCAATTCGACCGGTGAATTCCCACTCATCAGCCTGGCCAAGAACTGCCTTGCGCGTTTCCCAGTCGTCCATATCCGGCAGGTTCAGGCCACCTCTCGTGGCACAGCCGGATAAAACAGAAACAGCTAGCAGCGATAGGAATAGAAGGATATGCCGCCGCACGACAGGCTCGTGGTCAGTTCGTTGCGGACAGGTAGCGTTCGCGGACGTCTTTTAATACGTCGCTTTCGGGAAACCTTTCCTCGGCGTTCTCGAGCGTTTCCAGGGCTTCCTCGTGGCGTTCAAGCGCCAACAGGACCTCTACAATATGTCCGGCGACCTCGGGGTCCGACAACTTTTCGTAGGCCTCGTTAAGGGCCACGAGGGCCTCTTCATACTCACCCTGCCGATAAAGAACCCAGCCCCAGCTATCGATGATAGCAGCACTATTGGGGTCGAGCTTGAGGGCTTTTTTGATCAGGCGTGCCGCTTCTTTGTAGCGATCCGTGCGATCCGCCAACGTATAGCCAAAGGCATTCAGTGACATGGCACTGTCCGGCCAGCGCTCGACAGAAATCTCGTATTGCGCAATCGCGTCGTCGAGACGCCCCATGCGCAACAGCAATTCCGCTTTGCCAAGATACGCACCCTCACTGTCAGGTCGATAACTCACGACCTGGCTGTAATACTCCAGCGCTTCCGGATAACGCTCCAGAGATGCAAGCAATTGCGCCTTGGCCTGCAGCATGTCAACGGCGTAAGTTGGATTGACTTCAGCAAACTCATCGAGGTGCGCCAGCGCTTTATCCGGCTCGCCCTGCTCCGCAATGATTCCCGCTGCCCTGCGCTGTGACATGACCGCATTGCTGCCACGCGTCACCTGGGAATAGTAGTGGACAGCTTCGTCCTCATCCTGGCGGCGGTCTGCGATCCGCCCAAGATAATAAAGCGCATCCATCGTGTAATGCCCACTTTCCAGCAAATCCTGGAAATCAGCACGTGCCGCGTCCAGATGCTCCAGGCGAAAGTTGATTATTGCCATTAGCCGCAGCGCATCAGTGCGCGCAGGCTGTTCCAGCAAAATCTGGTTGACCTGGCTGAGTGCGTCATCATCGCGACCTGCCGACAACAGCATGATTGCGAGTTCCAGACGAGCCTCAGGATCGGGGTCAGGATCGTCGCCCACCAGTCTGGACGTATAGTCGATAGCACCGTCTTCATCACCGGCAATCAGCAATGCGCGGGCATATAAAAGGTGTGGTTTTACCCACTCAGGATCCAGCTCAATCGCCAGCTGGGCCTTTTCCTTCGCTACATCGGTCTCACCAGCCTGCAGCGCCATAACGGCTACTGCGTAATTCGCAAAGGCAGATTTTCGATAAGGCTTGGCCAGTTGACGCATCAGTTCATAGGACTGATCCGGGTCTTCCTGGGCCAGGAAAGGTATAAGTGCCAGCAAGCGCTCGTCAATCGGATCATCACCGCGTTCCAGCAGTTTCTCGAAGGTACGCCGGGATTCGCGAATCTCGCCAACCCGCAGGTTGAGCTGCGCGAGATACAGCATCGCCTCATCGCTTTCCTTGTCAAGCGCAACCCAGCGTTGCGCAGATCGCAGGCCTTCCTTGTTGAAAGCATAGCTATAGGCAACCCGCGTCGCCTGTTGCGCGACCTCCGGGTCATCACTCAATTCCGCCGCTTTGCGGTATTCGATGGATGCTGCCTGGTAATCGTGCTCCTGTAGCGCCATTTCGGCCTGCAGAATATGCGCCGACGCCTCTTCAGAATTCTCGTCAGAGACAGCATAGGGGGAAAGAGCCAGCAATAATGTGGCGGAGGTCAGGGCCCCCAGCCGCTGAATTCGTCTGATACAGCGCTCCAATGTACTAATATTGATCATTCCGTGGTCCGGCATTTTTACAATCGTGGTGAACACAGACAAGGAACTACGTCATCAGTTCGCTTATCATACGCGTTGATTTAATCTCTGGATTTCAAGAAAGACGATGCCGCTCCACATTCTCGGGCTGAACCATACCACGGCGCCTGTCGAAATTCGCGAACAGGTAGTGTTCGCGGGCGAAGACATCGAGCGCGCTTTGGCGAGCCTGAAAAACCTGGATAATGTTACTGAAGCTGTTGTCCTGTCTACCTGTAACCGTACCGAGTTTTATGTCGAAACTACTGATGCGGGGGTTCAGGAATTAAGATCCTGGCTTGTAGAGAACCAGAAGCTGGGCGAGGAAGTTATTTCGTCGCTTTTTACCCTTAACGAGCAGGACGCGATTGGTCACCTTTTCAAGGTTGCCTGCGGCCTCGACTCAATGGTACTCGGCGAGCCACAAATTCTGGGGCAACTCAAAGACGCATTTCGCCAGGCTGAGCAATGCGGCACTGTCGGCACCCAGCTCAGCCGGCTTTTTCACCACACGTTCTCTGTTGCGAAAAAAGTCAGGACAGATACGGAGATCGGCAACAGCCCGGTGTCAGTTGCTTACGCGGCAGTAAATCTGGCGAATCAATTCTTCTCTGGCTTCTCGCAACACACGGCATTGTTGATTGGCGCCGGCATGACCATAGAGCTGGTGGCAAAACACCTGTACAGCAAGGGCATCGGCCGCCTGTTTATCGCCAATCGTGACATCAGCCGGGCGCAAAATCTCGCCACACAATTCGATGGCTTTGCGTTGCCGTTGTCAGAGCTGGAAGGAACATTGCCGGATGCCGACATACTGATCAGCTCTACCGCCAGCAGCGAGCCGGTGGTCAGGCTCGAGCAAATGGAAAAGGCGATTCAGGCCAGAAGACGCAAACCCGTTTTCGCTGTGGATATTGCAGTACCGCGAGACCTGGAACCCGGGATAGGCGAACTCGACGATGTGTATCTCTATAGCATCGACGATCTCGACAAGGTTATTGTAGCCGGGCAAAACAATCGGGAAGAGGCAGCAGTCGATGCGATGCGCATTCTCGAAGACGAAACACGCCGCTACCTGAGCATTCAGCGCAGCAAAGAAGTTGCGCCGGTCATCACCGCATTGCGAGATCACGGCGATGCAATACGCGAGCAGGTGCTTGAGCAGGCTCGACGCCGACTGGCCAAAGGTTCAGACAGTGACGAAGTGCTGGAATTCGTCACGTCGTCGTTATTGAAAAAAATCCTGCACCAGCCAAGCGTACGACTACGCGAAGCTGGCGAGCAATCCGACCAAGAATTCATTGATGCAATCAGTGAGCTCTTTGGCCTGAACAAGAAAAGTTGAGCCGTGAAAGATTCCATTCGTAATAAACTTGAAACAACGCGCGACCGGTTCGAGGATATCTCCGGGTTGCTTGCCGATCCCGATGTAATCGGCGACCAGAATCAGTTTCGTAATTTATCGAAAGAGTACGCCAGGCTTGAACCGGTAGTCGGCTTGTTTACGAAATACGAGTCGATGTCTGCAGATATCGCTGCTGCCGAAGAAATGACCAACGACAGCGACAATGAAATTCGGCAGATGGGGCGCGAAGAAATAGCGTCTTTGAGTGAAAGCCACACGGCATTGCAACTCGAATTGCAAAAAGCGCTAATTCCTCCCGACCCACATGATGACAGTAACGTATTCCTGGAAATTCGCGCCGGTACCGGTGGCGATGAAGCTGCCATTTTTGTAGGCGACCTGTTCCGCATGTATTCAAAGTATGCGGAAAACAAACGTTGGCCGCTGGAGATCATCAGCTCGCGCGAAGGCGACCATGGCGGCTACAAGGAGATTGTCAGCCGCATCTCGGGCAATAATATTTACGGCAACCTGAAATTTGAATCCGGTGCGCACCGCGTCCAACGCGTGCCTACCACCGAATCCCAGGGCAGAATTCACACGTCGGCCTGTACGGTCGCAGTACTGCCGGAACCGGATGCAGTTGAAGAAATCGAAATCAACACAGGCGACTTGCGAGTCGACACTTTTCGCGCCTCAGGCGCTGGTGGGCAACACGTCAATAAGACTGACTCGGCAATCCGGCTGACCCACCTTCCGAGCGGCATCGTGGTCGAGTGCCAGGACGAACGCTCGCAACACAAGAATCGGGC
>CAYOHF010000150.1:0-7221 GCA_964403695.1 uncultured Woeseiaceae bacterium
AACAAGAAGTTAAAGGCTCTTATTAATCATTTATTGAACTCTTGCAGTCTATTGGCTGCCAGCGGTTATGTAAAGTACCTTGTAGCAAAGCTGCTTAAGCCCTTGAAATAACAGTGTTAAGTTCCTCTCGCGCTGATTTCTGATTGGCGGGTGCTGGCGTACCGAAGAACGCATTCAGGGAATGGTGGCAGGTCTGTTTTGCGTACTTTGTAGAGCAAAATTGGCCTCGCACCTTATTCTGGGGTTACCGCAAATTCCAGGTATTGATCGTGGCAAGATGCCACCCCTACGGTTTGTCGGCCATCCACCCGGGGGCGCCGGTGTTCGTTCATCAACCGTTCATTTTCGGCTTGAATAAAGGCCTGTAGCGTTCAGCCAGGGTTCATTGCGATGGGCCTATTCTTTGCCCAGGCTCGGAAATACATCTGCGCCCGGAATCGGAAACTGGAGAAGGAACATGAATCGGAAACCCTGGATTGCGAGTGTGTCGGGAATGGCCATTGCGTCGCTGGTCCTGGTTGTTAGCCCGGCTAACGCATCGGATTACGCCTACACCTCTGCACGTAACAAGCCTGTGTATGACTACGCTCGCGTTGTAGAGGTAGAGCCGGTCATTCGATATGTGACGGTTACGACTCCGGTCAAAGAATGCTGGGAGGACGTTGAATACACCTCAGTACGCAATTATCGGCCTGCGCGAGTGGGTAAAACGATCTTTGGTGCGCTTCTTGGTGGAGTAATCGGCCATCAGATTGGCAGCGGCAGTGGCAACGATGCTGCCACCATTGCCGGCACGCTGATCGGTGCTGCTGCTGCGAATAACTCGTCAAGAAATGACCCGTACTATGACACCACCCAATATTCGAATCCGGTGCAGCGCTGTGAGACCAACTACCAGTCTCATAAGGAAGAGCGTATTGATGGGTACGATGTCGTCTACGCTTACAACGGTCGTAAATATGCAACGAGGACGCCATTTGACCCGGGTAAACGCTTGCGTATCCGTGTCGACGTGCGGCCTGCGCAGCAATAGAGGTCGTCTGGCCAAAACCACCGGACCGCGTTGTGACAGAGCCCGTTGCAATCGGTCCGGTGACATACCAAACTACGGATTCAAGCCGGGGATTTTCAGGTAAATCACGATGCGAACCTTGCTAAAAACACTGCTGATATCAAGCGTACTGACCCTGACCGGGTCGGTATTCGCGGCTCAGCTGAGCGTCGGCGCATCGCCTGAGTACGGTGCAGTCATTGCTGCGGATACCGCCGATAATATGGCAATGCAGGGTGGCGGTGTTTCACTTAGCCAGGCAGTGGAGCAAGTTCGCCGTCAGTACAAAGGACAAATCGTTGACGCGAGAACCGAAGTAAAAGGCAATCGTGAAGTTCACGTAATCAGGGTCCTCACCGAAGACGGAAAAGTCAAAACCGTCAAGGTCCAGGGCCGACAGCTCGATTAACGGATAAGGCTACTATCATGCGACTCCTTGTAATCGAAGACGACACCACGCTACGTGAATCGCTGTGCCGCCAGTTGGTGGATGCCGGGTTCGGCGTCGAACAGGCTGCTGATGGTAAGGAAGGCTTGTACTTTGCACTCGAATACCCAATAGATCTGGCAATTGTCGATCTTGGACTGCCAGAAATATCAGGCCTCGAAGTAATTCGCGAGCTGCGCGAAAAAGGCAAGACCTACCCAATACTGATCCTGACTGCTCGTGACCGGTGGCAGGACAAAGTGGATGGACTTAGTGCCGGCGCAGATGACTACGTCGTCAAACCATTTCATTTTGAGGAAGTCTCTGCCCGCGTCAATGCATTGCTGCGTCGCAGCGGTGGCTGGGCATCTGCGGTTTTAAGTGCCGGCCCGGTATCGCTGAATACCACACGACAGGAACTTAAGGTCAACGACAGTAAAATTGAGCTGACCAGCTACGAATATCGCATTATCGAGCACCTGATGATGCAGGCCGGCAAGGTCATCTCCAAAACCGAACTTACCGATCGCTTGTATGATCAGGATTTTGAACGCGACAGTAATGTCATCGAAGTTTTTATTGGACGTCTGCGCAAAAAGATGGACCCCGACAATTCGCTCAACCCAATCGAAACGTTGCGTGGTCGCGGCTATCGCTTTGCACTAGAGCGAAATCAGGCGGAATGAATGTCAGTCGCGGTCCGGTGGTCGTGAAATGTTCGGCTTGACGTCTTCGTTAAGCACCCGATTATTAATCTCCGTAAGCCTGCTCCTTGTCGTGTTTTTCGGCGCAACTATCGTCGTTCTCGACGTTGCTTTCCGCGAAGCGGGTGAGCAGGCGCAAGAGGACATACTTGACGGCCAGTTAATGGCACTCCTTGCGGAAGCTGAGCCAAATGCCAATGGCGAGCTTGAGATGCCGCCAGATCTGCGCGAGCCGCGTTTTGGCAATCTTGGTTCGGGCCTTTACGGCGCATTGCTGGGCGAGGGCGGGCCACCGGTCTGGACATCGCGCTCTTCTCTTGGACTGAGTGTGCCTTACGGTCCACCGCCGCAACCAGGCGCCCATCATTTCTCTCGCGTTGAGCTCGCGGACGGCACACCGTTGATGGCACTCAGCCTTGCCGTGCAATGGGAACTGGTGAATGGCGAATTAAAACCCTATACGTTTAATGTTGCGCAAAGTCTTGATTCGTTCAATGCCCAACTGGAGCGTTTCCGGCGCCAACTGTTTACCTGGTTTGCTGCCGTTGCATTAATAATGCTTTTTTCGATCTCCGTCGTTATGCGCGGATTGTTAAAACCGTTGCGCCAGATCGAAAACGAAATCAGCGAAGTCGAAGGCGGCACCCGGCAATCCCTTTCGGACGACTTCCCCACGGAATTAACCAGTGTCGCGCGTAATATGAACCTGCTGATCGGCAGTGAACGTGGACGGGCGGAACGCTATCGACACACACTGGGCAACCTCGCACACAGTTTAAAAACTCCGCTTGCCGCAATCAGGGCGATTTTGACGGAGCAGAAATCCAGCGAGATGTCTGCCCGTGTTGAAGCGCAGATCGAGCGCATGAACGATATTGTTCGTTACCAGCTGCGCAAACCGGCAACGCTCCACGGTGACAGTCTGGGCGTAATGTCTGTTTCGATTGACAACGATTTATCGCGACTGGTTGATGGACTTGCCAAGGTCTACAACGAAAAGAATCCGCAGATCGAACTCGACGTCACCAGCGGCTTGCGCTTTCGTGGTGATTCCGGCGATTTTCTGGAATTGAGCGGCAATTTGCTCGATAACGCCTGCAAATGGTGCAAAGGTCATGCGAAGCTGACGATTCGGCCGTTGGAAAATTATGCCATCGACTCAGGTGCAATGCGCCTGACTGTCGAAGATGATGGACCCGGGATCCCCGAAGCTGCTGCAGATGCATTACTTCAACGCGGTATGCGGCTTGACGAATCAGCACCAGGCCATGGTATCGGTCTCGCTGTCGTGAAAGAGATTGCTGCCTCTTACGGTGGTGAAGTCGAGATTGCAAAATCCAATCTCGGCGGCGCAAAAATCACAGTCACCGTCAGGCCAGCTAAGACGACCTGATTTTCATCGGCATGTGCACCGGACCAGATCCAGTGCGAATATAGGAATGTGGCTAAACTCCAGCTATTCTTAGACATTCAGGAATGCAATCGATGGTCAAAACACCCAAGAGGATCTACAAATGTCAGCATTCAGCAATGCCACGAAATTTTTTCATGCCTGCGAATCACTAAAAGGGTGGGGCGAGTGTGAGCAATATGTTGCCGCAGGGGCCCAATTCTCCGCACAGTCCGAACCGCTGGTCGACATCACGACTGTTGAGGGCTATGTCAACTGGATGACGGGATTTGGCAGTACGACCGCTGCCGGTTGTAGTTATGACTTGCACGCCTCAGCCTACGATGAGGCCGACGGTACGGCACTTTACTTCGCTACCTTCACAGGTCGTCACGTTGGAGAAGGCGGACCCGTGCCGCCAACCAACAAAGAAACCAATTCACATTACGTCTATGTCCTGAACATGAATGACGATGACAAAATAGAAAGCATGCATAAAGTCTGGAATGCTCCCTGGGCAATGAGAGAGCTTGGCTGGGCCTGACCGGGCACAGCACAATCGCCGCGAAAGAATGTAATCGCGCAGTCAGTTTGGCGTTCAAGGAGACCCATCGTGTCTGAGCAAAAACCAACTTTTTGGTTTTATGCAAAAAGCTTCGGCTGGGGCTGGGCATTCCCTGCCAGGTGGCAGGGGTGGGCTGTGTTTGCTACCTATGCCGCCTTGTTGTTTGGCGTTCGACAAATTATATCGACGCCAGCCTATCGTACGCCCTACGTTATCGGTGTCACCGTGCTGCTTATTCTGATTGTCGTGTGGAAAGGTGAGCGGCCGCTTCGCTGGCGCTGGGGAAAAGATTAACCTGCAAGCCGCTCAACGCCACTATTCATCTTTCTTAACCGCGTCGCCGAAGTCCATTAAAGGCTTGATCAGGTCCAGTGGTAACGGGAAAATTATGGTGTTGGTTTTTTCACCCGCTACTTCCTTAAGTGTTTGCAGATAACGAAGCTGCAATGCCTGTTTTTGTGATGCAAGTATCGCGGCAGCTTCCGCAAGCATGGTCGCCGCCTGTTTTTCACCTTCAGCATTAATTACTTTTGCTCGTCGTGCACGTTCTGCTTCTGCCTGTTGCGCGATCGCACGAATCATACTTTCGTCCAGGTCGACATGTTTGATTTCGACGTTTGCGACCTTAATGCCCCAGTTGTCCGTACGTTGGTCGAGTATGTTTTGAATGTCCTCGTTAAGTTTTTCGCGTTCGGAAAGCATGTCGTCCAGTTCGTGTTGCCCAAGCACAGATCGCAATGTGGTCTGCGATAGCTGACTGGTGGCCTCAAAAACGTTGGCAACACGAATAATGGCCTTTTCCGGATCGACAATGCGGAAATAAATTACTGCGTTTACTTTAACCGACACGTTGTCGCGTGAAATCACGTCCTGTGTCGGCACATCCAGAACGATGACGCGCAAATCCACCTTGGTCATTTTCTGCAGGCCGGGGATCAGGATGATCAGGCCGGGTCCTTTGACTGACTGGAATCGCCCGAGGAAAAAAATCACGCCACGTTCGTACTCTTTCAGGATCTTGATCGTGTTGTAAATAAGAAAAATGAAAAATACGAGTATTAACGCTATAGGTGCTAATTGCATTGGACTTCCTTTAATCTATTGCTGCTGTAATTTTGCAGAATTGGTTTCTTGTGCTGGCGCTACCCGCAAGACCAGGCCTGTCATGCTCTGCACGATGACCGCCTGACCCTTTTCAATCGGTACCGCACTGTGTGCCGCCCATGACTCGCCCTCGAGCCAGATCTTTCCCTCACCGACGAATGATTCCATCGCTTCACCGGTGCCGCCGACAATCGACTCTTTGCCCGTGACGGCACCACGCTTGCGGAGTTTTACTAAGTAACTGATCAACCAGAACAGGAAGAGTCCGGCGACCAGCGCCATGCCGATCACGAAAGTGAGGGAAATGCCAAATCCTGGAATACCGCTGTCAAACATCATGATAGATCCGAAAACAATTGCGATGATTCCGCCCAGACCGAGCGTGCCAAAACTGGGGACGAACGCCTCTGCCGTAATCAACACGAGGCCGACGACGATGAGCGCCAGACCTGCATAGTTAACTGGCAGCACCTGTAATGCATAGGCAGCGAGTAAGAGGCAAATCACACCCGCGACTCCAGGGAGAATAGCGCCCGGGTTGTAACCCTCGAAAAGTAAACCGTACATGCCAACCATTAACAGCAGGATGGCAATTTCCGGGCTCGCGATTGTATTCAGAATTTTCAAACGCCAGTTGGGTTCGATGGCTTCAACTGTTGCGTCTGCGGAATTTATGGCGACCTGTTCATTGTTAACCGCGACCTCACGACCGTGTATCACGTCAAGCAGCTCATCTTCATCCGCTGCAATCAAATCAATAACGTTTTGCTCCAGTGCTTCGCGAGCGGTAAGCGTCGCTGCATCGCGCACTGCATCCTCTGCCCAGTCTGCATTGCGGCCATGTGCCTCAGCCAGGCTGCGAATGTAAGCAATCGCGTCATTTAATACCTTGCGGTCCATAGCGGTACTTGGTGCCGCAGGCTCAGAATCAGCCTGCGCGTCGTCATCACTTTCTTCTTCCGTATCCTCTGCCTCTTTGCTGCCCGGTAATCGCGGCGCATTCTCAGGTTCACCGCCGATCAACGATACGGGAGTTGCGGCACCGAGGTGCGTAGTCGGCGCCATTGCTGCGATGTGGCTGGCCAGCAGGATGTAGGTACCGGCACTGTCCGCCCTGGCACCTCCGGGAGAAACATAGGTCACAACGGGAACATCTGAACCAAGAATTGCCTGGACAATGTCGCGCATCGGCTCGACCAGTCCACCGGGGGTATCCATCCTGATAATGACCAGGTCCGCATTGCGCTCATTTGCCTGGTCGATGCCGCCAATGATGTATTCGGCGGTCGCGACACCAAGTGCACCTTCAAGTTCGAGCAGGACAACATCACTTTCGGCGCGTGCGGCAGACGCCAGCACAAGCGTAACCACGGCCACCAAACCGAATAGTTTCCGCAGCTTGCTCAGCCGTTGCAAAAGCGCTTTTTTCATATATCCATCATAGCAGGGCGGGTCCGTCTTGGATGCTCTAAAACACAGGCCTTTTTGCCGCGGCCAGGACATGGCATGCTTTCGCTTCTGATTCTCAGGCAGCAGTGCAATGTTTATTCGCTTCATTACAACTGGCGGCACGATCGACAAAATTTACTTTGACGCGATGAGTCAGTTTGAAGTTGGCGACTCACAAATCCAGCATATCCTGACCGAGGGCCTCGTCAGTTTTGACTACGACGTGGTGGCAATGTTCCAAAAAGACTCATTGGAACTGACCGATGAGGACCGCAGTGAATTATGCAGCTTCATCGAAGGTGATGACGCTACGCATTACGTGATCAGTCACGGCACGGATAGTATGGCGGAGACAGCTGCTGCCTTGCGCGATGTAACGGGAAAGAAAATTGTGCTGACAGGCGCGCTGACACCGGCGCGATTTAAGACGACAGATGCGATCTTTAATGTTGGTATGGCGGTTGCCGCTGTGCAGGTTGTGGGTCCGGGTGTGTATGTCGCGATGAGCGGGCAGGTATTTGCGGCGGGTGA
>CAYOHF010000151.1:0-7200 GCA_964403695.1 uncultured Woeseiaceae bacterium
ACAACGCTAATTAGAAATGTAGGAGCCCGCCCAGCGAGCGAGTGTCGAAAATTCCGTCGCTGTCATCTCATCGCCTGTTGCGGTAGTAGAATCCCAACCCGGCAACGATAAACAACAAACATCCTCCGCCCACTTTTGCCACGAACATTTTCGGGTCAGCACTTCCCTCTGGCGGCATAAGTGCCAGCACCACTGACAGGAACGTCGCAAGAAATCCAAGGCCCGCGACCAGCCAGACTCCAACTTTGCCACCAGGCACAAGATGAACATCTGCATCATTGCCTGCGGCTTTCCTGCGCAAAATGGGGAGTGCGGCAAACATGTACAGGAAAGGTACGAAGTACAAAATGATGGTCATGTCGAGCAACATGATGTACGCCTCCTCAATAGTCGAATTAGTGACAGTGCCCAGCATCAACAGCGTTACGACAACACCCTGGGTTATAAGTGCGACATGCGGCGTACCCCACTTCGGGTGCGTTTTACCAAGCGCCGCAGGCAGATAACGGTCAATACCGATGACATATGGAATTCTCGCCACGCCTGATACCCAGGCACCAAGCCCCCCCGTACTACTCATCACGATCAGAGCCACACCCACAAGCGCCAGCCCTGGCAGTGCAAGTAGTTCAGCAATTGCCGCAATTGCCTGAGGAATGCCGGTGATAACACCGATCTGATCTTCAGGTACGGCGATCATCAGAAGTCCGGTTCCCATGATATAAATCGTCGTAATAATCAGCCCGGAAATTATCATCGCCCGCGGAATCGATCGCCTGGGATCTTTGATCTCGCCACTCATCGCCGGGGCGAGCTCCATGCCCGCAAATGCGAACGTCATGGTAGCGAAAAAGGTTACGGTCGCAAGATTCGACAGGTCCGGCGTAGCGGACTGCACGGTGAATTCCGTTTCACTGCCGTACTGGATCCAGGCCCACGTACCGCCGACGATCAAAATAATGAATACAGCACCTGACGATATTGCGCCTATGTTCTGAATCCACTTGCCACGCCGCAATCCAATAACGTTCGCTCCGATTACAAACCACAACAACGTCAATGAAAATGCTGTGTTGTAAAACGCGCTATCACCAAGTCCCAGCCATTCATTGCCGCCAAGGAACAGGAATGATCCGGCGATAAACAGAAGTAGCGATGGAAAGTAAAAAAGATTATTGACCCAGTAGGCCCATCCGGAAATGAAACCATGTTGTTCGCCGAACGCCGCCTTACTCCACAGGTAGATGCCGCCCTCACCGGGAAGCCGCGAACTGAGCTCCCTGACGGTGAGCGCTGATGGTATGAAGAATGTAACAACAGCCAGCACCCAAAGAACAAGGCTTGACGGCCCCATTTGCGCTGCGGTCGATAGCCATCGCAGGCCAAGAATCGCAGCCATGTTGAGGAACACGAGATCCATGACGCCCAGCGTCCGAACCAGGTTGCCACCGCCTGTTGCACTCTGAGTCGACGTCGCCACTATTTTCTCCGTGTATGAACCTGCGTCAGTCAGCCGTGTCCGGGCGGCTCAGCGGAACACCTGCAAGTGCATTGGTGGCATCTCCATCCCGCAGCGCGAAAATACCGTTCACAAGAACATGCACGACACCTTCGGTAAATTGCCGCGGCTCGGAATATGTCGCTTTGTCCGTGTACCTGTCCGGATCAAGCACAGCAATATCTGCAACATAGCCTTCGCGCAGATAGCCACGATTCGGCAATCGATAGAAATCCGCGGCAAGCCCCGAATAACTTCGAATCGCAAACTCCGGCGTCAACACCGGCTCCTCGAAAACAAACAGCCGCATTTTTCTTGCAAAAGCGCCATAGGTCCGCGGGTGCGTAATTGGTTGGTCAGGCCGCGGCATAACACCGTCGGTGCAGGTCAGCATCCACGCCTCCTGCGCCAGCACTCTCGTGTTGTTGTTGTCATAAAGCTCAAGATTCATAACAGACGCGTTTCCATCCTGCAGAATATCCCTGATCGCATCGGACGGCGAAAGTTCTCTCTCACTGGCAATTTCCGCCAGGGTCTTGCCGTTCAAATCCGGACGTGAATCTACGAACAGCAATTTATCGGCGCCGCCGCGGATTTCCAGCATTGCGTTGGTTGCCGCCGTGATCTCGGCGGACAATTCAGGATCTTCGAAACGGGCGAGCATTTCCTCGTGGCTGCCAGCCGCCGCCCAGCTGGGAATCGTGTAAGGCTGCAAACTACTTTGCGTCGCCGTGTACGGGTGATGCGCAGCCCAAACGTCAATCCCGCGTTCGCGGGCGTCGTTTACATATCTTGCACCAACGTCGGCTCGGCCATAATTGTGCGCGCCTTGCGGATTGTAGTGACTGAAAATTACCCGGAGGCCGGATTTCTCTCCGATATGGATCGCCTCCTTTACGGATTCGTCGTAGCCGACGCCCTGGTAAACAGCACCGAGATCGCGGTCGTGTGTATCGTAAATTGCTCCTTTGTAGTTCGCCGCTACACCAGCCAACTCAACCACCTCGTCGGTTGACGCGTATGTTCCGGGAATATAGAAAAGTCCTGTGGACAGGCCAAAGGCACCCTCATCCATGCCTTTTTTCACCAGCGTTTTCATAGCCTGCAGTTCCAGCGGGGTCGGTGGGCGATCCTCTGTGCCCATTACCTGCCGGCGTACGTAACCGTGACCTACAAAAACCAATCCATTGACACCGATGCCGTTGTCTTGCCATTGCTGCATTTCATTCGCAACATTACTGGTACCGGCACCATCGACGCCCAAAACAACGGTCGTAATTCCCTGGTACAAGAACGGTAACGCCTCGCGACCGTAATCCGGCTCGAGCGCCGCATGACTGTGAGCGTCTATGAAGCCAGGTGTAACCCACAGACCTGTCGCGTCAAGCGTGTCGTCGGAAACTACGCCATCTGCCGCTGCATCACCGATGAACACGATTTTTCCGTCGCTTACGCCGACATCGGCAAGGTAAGGTTTCTCTCCCGAGCCATCGTAGACAAGGCCGCCTGTGAACAATTGCCCGACACTGGTTGTAGCCGTTGGTGCGTTATCAGTCGATGGAGAACAGGCGGCCAGCGTGATAACAAGGCATGTCGCAATCAAAATTGCAGCGTGCGTTTTCGCAGTGGAATTCAGCATAGGTTTGTCCTGGTAATTATTAATGCCTGGCAATCGCGGCAAGATGCCGCTCCTACGAATGATGCGTAGATCTCGTAGGAGCGGCATCTTGCCGCGATTGCCGAGCCCTGAGTCAATATCATGACGGTAACTAGTCTTTCGCCAGCGAATACAAAAAATCAACATATGACTTTTCAATCTCCGCCAGACCGGCAACTTCTGATCCCTCTTTTGGAGAGATCAGCATTATTTCATTCGGTGCATGGGCGCCCGTTCCATAGCCCATTCCGTAAGGAACCATCGGGATGCCGAGGCGTTCGGTGAACTGGTAGAACGGCGCACTGCCAGCCACGCGAGGATTAACAGTTACAGATGTCGTGTATTTGTTGGCGACACCGATTGCCGCCTGCACCATTGCAGATTCTACCGACGTCTGCGCTGCAGGATACTCGCTGAGTATGCGCATTTCGATATCTGTAAATCCGTTTGCGTCGAGGTGAGCGCGTATTTTTGCCAACGCCTCTTGCGGGTTAATGCCTGGCGGCAAACGGGAATCGACTTTGGCGGTCGCCATGTGCGGCAGTATCGTCTTAGTGCCCTCGCCCGTGTAACCAGCCCATATCCCGTCAATATTCAACGAGGGCATGAACAGCAGCTCGAGCTCCGCCTCCGCACCACTCATGCCATCGATCCACTGCTCTACACCGAGCGCCTGCCTGGTCTGCTCGTCATCGAGATTGGCGAGCACGCCATTCATCAGTCGTTGTTCCTCTGCACTGATTGGCCGCAGGTCAGCGTAGTAATCCGGAATCAGGATGGTATTGCCGTCTTCACTGGTCATTGATGCCAACGCTTGAACGAGTCGCCACACCGGGGAATCGACAGACGCTTTGTAGGAGCCATGAATCTCGGCCCTGGTCGGGCCTCCGTGCGCTCCACCCTTTGCCTCGAGTTCGAAATAAATAATGCCTTTGACACCGAGTATCATCGACATTGCGCCGTCAGGACGCTGCGAATTGAACGGGAATATGGCACCGACCGCGTCTTTCAGCCGATCCTCATACTGATCGATAATCTGCGGATAATGCGGCGAACCAAGCTCTTCCTCTCCCTCGGCAGCCACCATCAGGTTAACCGGCAGCTTGCCATCCACGTTGATGATCGACTGCACCGCATTGAGAAAAGCGCGTTCCGGTCCTTTCTGATTCGTCGCACCGCGTCCCATCAGAACCGTACCTAGCTCATGCTCAACCAGTTCGGCATCAAATGGTGGGCTCTCCCAATCCTCCGGATTGACCGGCTGCACGTCGTACATCATATATAAAAGGAGTGTTTTTTCGGCACCGGCGTCGTAGTAGCCCCATACGCCGGGGTGACCATCCGTTTCCACCAGCTCTGCTTCCTGAAACCCCAATGCCGTCAGATCATCGCGTAGCAATTCCGCCATTTCCTGAATGCCATCGTTCTGCGCACTGACAGAGGGCTGGCGAATCCAGCGTTGAATTTCCGCAATGTGCTCGTCGAGGTTTTCGTCGATGTGCTGATAGATACTTTCATGACTGTCAGGGTAGGAATCGATCGAGTCCGCAGAGAATGTCCCTTTCGCGTCGAGGCGAAACTTCGGTCTGACAATAGTGTCTGTCGATACGGCAGCATTAACCGTGACCGCCATTTCGTCAGTACTTTTCGATAAATCCTGGTCAGTAGTTTTGTCGCAAGCCGCAAATAGAAACGACCCCATCATCAGAAAAAAAAGTCGACCCATCATCGTACCCCCCTCGCTTTCTTTTTGTAATTATCAACCAAGTGTAGCAGGCGACAGTTTCCTAACCTAGAGACGAAGATACAGTTGATCAGTACCGCTACGGTAGCAAAAGTAAATATCATCTTTACCGTCGGCGTTGAGATCGACAACCTCTATATCGAATGCGCTGCCAGTCGGCGCGCTTGAAAACGGGCTCTCGGTGGGTGCACTGAAAACGCCGTTGCCATCGTTCAGCCACACTTCAATGTCGCCGCCTTGACCGACAGAATTGTTCGGCGAAAGAATGTCCGGATCGCCATCGGAGTCGATGTCGACGAATTTGATGGTGAAGCTGCTGCCCGTATTGACAACGCCAGCAAGATTGTTCGCGGTTACATCCATGAATACTCCACTACCATCATTCAGTAACAGCTGATTCTGAACCGGTCTGCCGGAATTGAAATTGACATTGGCAACAATAATATCGAGATCACCATCGGCATCGACGTCGGCACTATCCGCTTCACGAGTTTCTCCACTGCCTGGCGGAAGCCGCGTCGCGGTTTCATCGATGAAAAATCCATTGCCATCATTTATGAACAGGCGATTGTCCATTTCGTTAGCCACGAAGAGGTCCTGGTCGTTATCATCATCAATATCGAGCAACAGCAGATCCTGCGTCGTGTCGATCCCGATTGGACGATTGATCGTATCGTCAAGGAATGATCCATTTGCCTGCTGCAACAGGACGATATTCAAGCCGCGATTACCCAGCAGGATATCCAGCCGCGTATCGTTATTCAGGTCAATAACTTCAGTAGCGTTGGCAATGCTGTTAACCGGAATCAACGTGGGCAACTCCTGAAAAACACCAAAGCCGTCATTGATGAGGAGTGCATGCACACCATCATCTTCATGCACGGTCAGCATATCCAGATTGTCGTCGCCATCGAAGTCACGTAAACGCACATCTTCGTTGTCACCGGCCCCTCCCATTACCGCGCCAGCCAGGACCGAAAAGACACCTGCACCATCATTGAGCAGGATCAGGTTGGTGGCATGCTCCTGTGCAAGCGCCAGATCGATATCGCCATCACCATCGACGTCACCGTGATCGACATCCATACACAGACCGCCGAGTGATGTAAGCGGCAGGTTGCTCGCGCTTACATTCTGAAAGGTGGCGTTGCCCGCAGGTGGTGGCAACGGCGGCGGATCCTCGCCGGGTGTCGAGGAGCTGCCGCTGCAAGCGACCAGCAGTAAAGAGCCAATTGCGCCGGTGTAAAAGCGGGGCCGCAGCAAAACGTGACCAGGATTCATTGGAAACGTACTGCTGTTACCCAGCCAAATGCTACTTGCGTACTTTGTCTGTCCCTTTTGGCCATTTTGCCCGGAAAAGCTGTGGATTCAGATTCAGGTTTCGAGCGGTACCGGAGTATGAAACCGTTACAGTCTGCGTACCCGATGTGTGCGAAATAATCTGCCGGGCAGGCAACCACGATGCCTGGTCAAAGGCGATTTCAATCTTGGAAACAACGGCACGGACTTCATCCCGCTTCGGTGTCATCTCAAGGTTCAACGTACGCCGGCCACCAATATCACTCTCACCCGCAAAGGTAATCAGATAGTCACGCTCAAGATCGCGGCCTGTAACGCTGAATCCCAGGCGCATATATGGTTCCAGTCGTCCCTTGTTTTTGGACAGGCTCACGTCTGTTACCTGGGATGCTGCCGGGTCATACAGGTGCAACGTACGGCCTTCCAACAAAAGGACTCGTTTGTTCGGTGTTTCTCCGTTTATACGAAAGTCACCTTTACTATTGAAATAGACGCGACCGGTACGAATACGCTCCAGACCCTCTGCCTCGCCGCTCCACTCGATATCGACTTGTGCCAGAACTGTCTCAAGATCATTGCCCTGACGATCAAGCTGTTTAATCGCTGAAGCCATGGTCCAGCCCAGTTCGTTTTCCTGAGCCTGGGCTGGTGACATCACCGCCATGGCGAACAAAAGACCTGCTATCAACCTGACTACTTTCATTGGAATCCCCTTTCTATTATCTAACGCCCGTTTGTACCAACAGGCTGCCCTCATTTTTGTGGCGTTCATCGCGGCGGGAATCGACTCCCCGGCAAATCAGCCTGACCGTCAAGCATACCACTCACATCTCGCCTTCAATCGGCAAATGGGCAAAAAACCAGTCCTCTATACTCTGCATAAATGACTGCGACGGGATGTGATTCAGTTTCTGCTCGTCGGATACCCATTGCACCTGCCCCGACTCCTCGATTTGAAGGTGCCAGGCATTTCGCGGCAGGAAATCGATGAGAATTGCGTCG
>CAYOHF010000152.1:0-6991 GCA_964403695.1 uncultured Woeseiaceae bacterium
CGCGGCTAAAGCCGCTCCCACAGGTTTCTGCCAGTACCAGGCATTTCAGCCAGTACCACAACAATCTGTGGGAGCGGCTTTAGCCGCGAATAGGGATGACCGTCGGCACCGAAGACCAATCAAGTCATCAACACCAAATCCTGCCAACGTCCTGCAGGCAGATTGCCTTTAGTAAATACCAGGCAACGGTGAGTTAGACGGCATACCACCCTCTGGCTCACAGGAACATGACTCCAGGTTGGCCGGCTTCATCTTGCCAAACCGAATTCGCCCGGTACTGCCAGCCTCACAGGTCAGGGTGTAACCAGAGCGGCAGCGTGGCGTCGCAACCTTCGCTGTTTGCTCTTCAAATTCGGTCGACCCCGATTCTTCAGTTGCCGATGCTTTTTTTTCGGCATTCGACGCGCAAGCGCCAAGGAAAAAACACAGCGCTATGCATGAGACTCGTGCGCCATGGGCCCGAAATATTTGATTATTCATTGCACCCCTCCAGATTCACAGCCAGTTTACGGTACGGAGACAGCCTTGTCGCCGCACATTAGGCTATATGCCCACCTGAGACTAACCGGAAAGACTGCCCGCCAGGGCCGACAATCAGACGGGGAGCCCCACGTTGTGAAGTGAGTCTCAGTTCATTCCATTGCCATGATCAGGATATCCTATTTGTGAATGAGACCACATATATGGTGTGGATTTAGCCGCATATTCTCGTTTCGATATTTTTGATCAACCGGAGAGACAGGTCATGCGGCTATTTACCGTTGTCTTTGAGAGACATCCCATGGTGTGGTTCTTATTAGGCCTACTGTTCAATTCAGCCGGGCTCTATCTCGGCTTCGAATACTTACTGGCCTTCGGTTATATGATAATTGGATGGTTTTGCTGTGCATACGGTGTGGCGCTATTCGTGTTTCAACATATAGAGCACCCCAGAACAACCGCAGCAACGCGTTTGTCTCCGAAATTCATATCCGTAGGATCTACAGTCATTATGCCTGCGATACAGAATGTCGAAAATGAGCAATCGGACGCCAGGTAATCGGCGCGGATTGATCTTAAGCGCTCAAACGACGGAAAAGTGGTGCCGGTACTCGGAGTCGAACCGAGTCAACAGGAGCGCCAAATCCAAAGATCCCGCTTTGGCCTGCCGCCTGCAGGGTACCCCCTACATCAATTAGATCCGACGGACTATCGGGGAAGCTGCATCGCCTGACAGGAACGCGCTGCGCGATGGCCCAATCCGCCTACACCCCCAAAAATATCACACACGCCCGGCGCGGATTGATCTTTAGCGCTCTAACGAAAGAAACGTCGGAAAAATGGTGCCGGTACTCGGAGTCGAACCAAGGACTTCCACATTACGAATGTGGCGCTCTACCAACTGAGCTATACCGGCTGAGAACTGCTGAGATCTACTAAGATCGGCGACTATACCGGCTGAAAACCGCGAAATGAAGAAGAATTAACGCTACGCAGACTTGATCTTGATCAGGATTTCCACACTTTCACGCTCGGTGCCCTGCGGCAACTTCGGTAAGCCAATGATGCTGACCCGGTCTTCAGCAATATCAGTCAGTTCGCCGGTTTCGATATTGTAAAAGTGATGATGAGCGTGTGTTGTTGAATCGTAATATCTGCGACTCGGGTCTACATTCAGTTCTTTTATCAACCCATTTTTACTGAATAATTTCAAGGTGTTATAGACAGTTGCCTTGGATACCCGGCTGCCAAGCGCATTGAGCTGATCGATGATCTGATCTGCCGACAGGTGTTGCGGGCGACTCAATAATATATCTGCGACCTCAATTCGCTGCGAAGTCGGCGCTACATCATGCTCGTGGAGTTTGTTCAGGATGTCCTGTTTGTTCATTATTCAAATCTCTCGAGTGGCTTGCTGCGATTTACCGGCGAAGTATAGACCAATTCTAAGGCCAGGAATTCACGCCCGGTCAAATTCAGTGCGTATGCTGAAATGGCCAGAGCAAGGGTTTTGCCCGAGCAAAACACAGGAATGGCCGAACAGTACAATTCACCCATTGTGCCCAATTTTGCAGTCTTGCAGCGCCGCCCAGACGTATTAGCCTGAAACCTTCCAACAGGGAGGTTTGAGATGCAATTGAGATCGACGCTGCAGGGCTTCAGCCTGTATGAACTCATCGTTACTATTGGCCTGGTTGCCCTGGTACTAACGCTTGGCCTGCCCTCCTTCGGCGGCATTGTTGCGAATCATCGCCTGCGGGTCGAAGTCAATGCGCTGTTCCACGCGATACACCTGGCGCGCAAGGAGTCCATCGTACGACGGCGCGTCGTCACCCTTTGCCCGACTCGTGACAATTTCGCCTGCGAACGGGATTTGGACTGGTCCGGTGGCTGGATGATGTTCGTCAACAGGGACCGAAACGGCGATGGTCAACGGGATCCGGACGAGCCAATTCTGCAGGTATTCAAGGTCGATCCGGCGAACCGAATCGTCGCCAACCGGATGAGCTTCTCCTTGCGCTCAACCGAGCTCAGGGCAACCAATGGCACGATGATATTTTGCGATCGTTCTGGCCGCGCGGTCCCGCGGGCCCTGGTTATCAGCTATACCGGCAGGCCCCGCGTCAGCCGCACGGACCGGCGCGGCAAGCCCTATAAATGTGCGGATTAAGTTAAATCAGTGGCGGCGATTTGACCGCTTGTCAGGAGCCAAATGCCGCTTGTCGGATACTTCCAAAGTGTCTCCGGGGGGCTTGTATATTGAGCCCATGAAGAAAAGACACCAACACGGCTTCACCTTATATGAGCTTCTGACGACCATTCTGATCGTTGGCATCGTCATGGCGATCGGCGTTCCGAACATGGCCGAGTTTACGCAGAACAGCCGTTTGACGGGCACCTCGAATGACATGCTCTCGAGTTTCCACATTGCCCGTTCGGAGGCTGCCCGCTCCAAATCGAATATCACGATTTGTGCCAGTGCGAACTCGCTTGATCCTGCAGCAGCATGCGGCGGCACCTTCAACGATGGCTGGATAATTTTCGTCGATCTGAACGGTGACCTGATACACAACGCACCGGCTGAAACTATTGTGCGGGCGTTTCCGCCGGTTGCTACCGGCGTTGTCGTCACCGCCAATGCGAACGCCAATTATTTTGCCTTTGCGGGTACCGGGCTCGGACGCGGCGATGTCGGTGGTAACCCGGCGCTTTCGACGGTCATGATTTGCGATTCGCGCGGCATTGACGTTGCACCGGGTGGCAGAGCGACAGCACGTCGCATGGTGGCAACACCGATCGGGCGCGCAACTATTATTAGTGACAAAACGATGATTCTGAATGCAGGCGGAGTATGCCCATGAATACACTGGGGATAACAAGATCAAATTCGCAACGCGTTGGCGGCTTCACGCTGATCGAAGTGTTGATCGCGCTGGTCATTTTGTCGGTCGGCATGCTCGGCATCGCGGGCCTTTACGTCACCAGCATGCAGGCTGGTCGCACATCAATCCTGCGCCACAATGCGGTCACGCTGGCTGGCGATATAGCAGATCGAATTCGTGCCAATCCGCGTGCGGGCCCGGCCTACGCACTCGCCGGTGCGAACAATAATTGCGTCGATGGCGGCGTCAACTGCACGCTGGGCCAGATGGCTGCTCACGATATTTTTCTTTGGGACCAGCAGGCAGCGAACACCATGCCCAACGGTACGGTCAATATCGTATTCAACAATGGCGTCGCTCCGCCCACCTATCAAATCACGGTGGCCTGGACTGAGCCGGGCGAGATCCTGAATTATTCAATTACCATTCCCGTTTTTGGAATCTGATCAACATGACAATTCGACATATAAAGAGAACACCTCCAGCCAGACAAGCAGGTATGACCATGGTGGAGCTCATGGTTGCCCTGGCGATAGGTTCATTTCTCATGGTCGGAGCCGTGCAGGTTTACAGCCAGAGCCGTCAGGCATTCGTTATTAATGAATCTATTGCGCGGGTGCAGGAGACTGCACAATTCGCGATGGACACGATCGAAGCTGATTTACGTATGGCCAGCAACTGGGGCCAGCACAGTCGTGGCGGCGCCATCGAAGGTCGGTCAACGGTTTTGCTTGGTGTCGTAACAGCAAATCCGCTCGGTCTGCCAGTACCGGCCGGGTGCGGTGCGGAATGGGCAACGGACTTAAGCCATCCTGTCGTCGGCGAAAATAATAACAATACCCTGCCGTGCGGTACGATCGGCGGCGTGCAGGCGAATTCTGACACCGTAACGACGCGCCGCGCGACAGTGGCGGCTACACTGCCGCAGGCGGGCAGGCTGCAGATTCAGTCAACGCGCATCCAGGGCGAACTTTTTGCAGATGGCAACGTGCCGGCCGCTTTTGATCCGCTGGAGTCGCAGACGCATGATCTTTTGGTAAATACCTATTATGTAGCCGCAGATTCAGCACTGATTCCCGGCGTACCGTCATTGCGACGCAAGTCGCTGGTAACTGCCGCTGGCGCACCAGGCATTACCGATCAGGAAGTTGCTCCCGGCGTTGAAAACATACAACTGCAGTTTGGCGTGGATGTTGACAAGGACAATACGGTCGATCGCTACGTCAACCCGAGTGACCCGATACTGGATCGGACTGATGCGGCATTCATTCCGGGTGCAAGCGTTATGACCGCCAGAATCTGGTTGGTCATACGCTCGGTTTCTATTGAGATGGGATTGCAGGACAACGTCAACTATCAGCCTGGCGATGTCAATTTAGGCACTTATAACGACAGTTTTCGCCGCATGCAGGTATCGAAAACAATTCTCCTGCGTAACTCAAGAACATAACTGGCAAACAGACAAATGAGAACTGAGATGAAAAATTTCACAATGCCAAGCAAACAAAATGGCGCCGCACTGGTGGTTGGCCTGGTCCTTCTGGTTGTCGTTACCGTACTGGCAGTTTCCGGTATGAACACGGCGACTACGGAACTCGCGATCGCCAGGAACAACCAGAATTATGAAAACGCATTCCAGGCAGCCGAATCCGGATTAGAACAGGCATTGTCGCAGGGCCTCTTTCTTCCTGCGGTGAACGTGAACCTGGTGCAGAACATCAACGCCAATGATGCGGTCAACTCGGTGATTCAATTCGAAGATGCGACGTTGGTGCCAGATCGGGCATATAGCCTGGGCGGTGGCGGCGTCGAAGCATGTCATTTTCTTGCGACTGCTACAGCGTCATCAATGCGTGAGGGTACCGCCGGAAACGTAACGGATCGCGACGCTTCCGCCGTGCACACGCAGGCTTTCTATGTGGTTTGTCCGGAATCACAAACACTTAATGTTAATTGAGCGAAGATCTAAGGAACGGGATAACACTCATGAATATTAGAAAATCACTGATTTGCGCGCTGCTGGTTATAAGCCTACCGGCGGTAGCAGAATTCACGACTATCTCCAAAGCCTATGAGGTTTCTCTTAGCGATTTGCGGGTACCGGCTACACCCAGCAGCGGCGTTATTTTCAAGGAATGCGCGGAATGCGACATGATGTCTGTGCGGGTTACACCCAACACACAATACATTGTCAATGGCAAATCACTGCTGTTAAAAGACTTTCGCAAAGCTGTTTTTCAGGTTACGCATCGGGATACGACATCTGTCACCATTTTGCATCACCTTGAGTCCGACACAATTGTGTCTGTTACGGTCGCGATTTAGTCGTGCACAAATTAACCAAGATTGAGGAAAGATCATGAAGATCTCGAAACTTAAGACTACATGGACGAGTATTGGTTGTGCTGTTGCGCTGCTGGCCGGTGTACCGGCAATTGCGGACGACACCGAGTTGCTGCTGATCAATCCGGACCCTTCGCAGAATCCGAAGCCGAACGTCATGTTTATCCTGGATACGTCGGGCAGTATGACGACGATAGAGAATACGATCGAGCCGTATGACAGCATCGCCAATCCTTCATACGCGGGCGCCTGTGATACGACCAGGATTTACTGGACCGAAGTTGACGTATTGCCGGATTGCGCTCCGACCAACCTGAACTGGGTCTTGAAGACCAGTTTTCATTGCGAATTCGCAGCCAACCAGATCGAAGGTATCGGTAGCTTCACTAACACCATGGTTCAATTTCGTGACGGTGGTAAGGATGGCGGCGGAAACGGACCGTTCCGCTGGCAGTATCTGGCGACGGGTTATCACACCCAGCCTGTCGAGTGTCAGGCAGACTCCGGTACGCACGGCGATGGCCGTCCGACTTTTCTCTGGGCCGACAATGGCACCAACTTGCCGGATCCGTGGATTGATGACGCAGGCCAGGAACTTTCCTGGGGTAGCTCACCGCGCAACCTGGGCTATACCTTCTACGACGCTAATTACCTGAACTGGAAGAATACGCCGAACAATGTGACCATGTCGCGATCCGATATTATGAAAGTCGTGACCAAGAAAGTTCTGAGTTCGGTCAATAATCTAAACGTCGGGCTGATGCGCTTCAACGACACGCAAGGTGGTCCGGTAATTCTCGGCATGACGGATTTGGATAACAATCGCCAGGACGTTCTCGATGCGATCGAGGCCCTGCCGGCCGGCGGCTGGACACCGTTGTCGGAGACGTTGTATGAGTCCGCACTTTACTGGCGCGGCATGCCGGCCCATTACGGCGAGTTGATCAGCGAAACAGCTACGGATTCTGACGCACTGGCATCGTCCGGCCCTGAGATTTATCAACAGCCCAGCTGGGATGTCTGTGCCAAAAATTATAACGTGCTGCTCACCGATGGTGCGCCAACCGAGGATGGTGACGCACCCGGCCTGGTACCAACATTGCCTAACTTTGCAACAGCGCTGGGGCGAGCCTCATGTACCTTCACTAATGAGGGTGACTGTCTTGATGATGTATCTGAATACCTGTCGGTAGAGGATATTGACCCCAACACCGCGGGTGATCAACTCGTTACGACGCACACGATTGGCTTTGCGGTTGATTTGCCAATTCTTAGCGACACGGCAG
>CAYOHF010000153.1:0-6799 GCA_964403695.1 uncultured Woeseiaceae bacterium
AGCAATGTAGGAGCCCGCCCAGCGGGCGATAAAACTAAAACAATAGCCGCAGTTTGCCTTTCGCCGGCCGCTGTAAATTACTTCCAAACAACGAGTACCGGATCCCCAGTTTCCTTCCCTTGAGATCCGAGCCTACGCAGATCCGCAATGGCGTGTCGAACACCTGGACCAAAGCTCCGGTTGGGATTTCGCCGAGGTTGTTTGATACATGCACGGCATTATCTTTTAAGTTAACTGCGGGATAGCTGCTCTTCTCGGCTTCGCTGCGTTCAACGTAAACGTCGTCTCGCGGTCGCTTGGGCAATTGATTGGCTACGTGAAACGCTGCATGACTCGGCATCACCAGGGTCAGTGCTGCGTCTTCGATAGGATCCTCTCCCTGATTCAGAACAACGAGTTGCAGGTTGCGCACTTTTTTCTCGAACAGGTAATGCCGGTCCTCGTCCTCATGTTTTTGCTGAATCTGGGACATTTCTGCGGCCATTTCCTCCGAGTTCCGATCCTCGTAAGGGCTGTCTGAGCCAAACAGGCGTGCGTGGGTCAGCCGGGCCATTACCGTCGTCGACCCTGAATTCTTCACTCTTTCCCTGATTTCCATTAACTGCATGAGTTTGGCGCTGGCAAGTGTCGAGGGTAAATGACTCAGGTCGGCAGTCTCTATGTGCAGGTCTTTGTGGATAATTTCACCTGGGAATCCGATCTCGATATTGTCTGCCGGAATCGCTTCGCGGAATTTTTTTGCAAACAATTCCTGTAGCTGACGACGGCCCATTTTCACTGCGGTTTCACTCATTCGAATATAGGCATCACCACGCCGCAGTCGCTCAGAATGATCGATGCGCATCATGTACGGTCGATCCTGGCAGTCACCAATCTCGAAAACACCAACCCGTTTGCCCTCCAGCGAAACCGGCTGGTAGGTGATGCGAACCGGTGGCTCAATGAAGTCGGCGACAATCGCCTGGTACGGCGGATTTCCGGAGAAATCTTCCCGGTCGACCACCTCTGCGCATTTCTTACCACCTTCATCGAGTTCAACGCCGGTCACGATATAGCGGTTGCCTCTTATAGATGCGTTGGCAAGCGATACGACGTCACGCAAGAAGCTGTGAATGTGATCAGGTCCGTACGCAGTCTTACGAAACTGCGTGCCGGTCCCCGGCATTGCCGAGCGAACGATTTTTGAAAGGCGATTCATTAGCCCTAAATTCTGACCGATTATGTTGAATCATTAGTGGAACCAATCGTCACTTCTGGAACCTCCTGCATCCCGTATCTGGCTCTGAGACAGCACAAATAGCGGCCAACGGTTGCGCCAGCGATTGTTGACAGCGCACGCTGCCGCGATTCAAATGAATGAATTTATGATATTTTGCGGCATAAAGGGGATGCCGCCTGCTGCCAGTTCGCCAGGACTAACGAAAATCCCGCAGTCTCTGCAGCGTGAATAGCAATCGCAAAGCTACCAGCGCAGGCGCCATCCGCCACCGGCTTTGGGACGACGTGTGCGCATGCGCGCGTGTAGTGCGGCGCGCTTGTCTGCCAGCCATTCCTCTCGCTGGACATGCGGATCCAGCCCATTTCGCTTGCGTCGGTCTTCCTCAGCTGAACGAAACTCGCAGAACTCTTCGTAGGAATTGACCTCGGACTGCAACTCACGGATGACCAGCTCGACGTAAATCGCGTCATCAAGAAACCCCAGCCCGGGAATGTGATCCGGAATCAGGTCATCCGGGTTACAAAAATAAACCAGTGCACCTAATACGTGATTGCGCTCTTCTTCGCTAAGCTGCCATTCCTGATCGCCTATCATATTAATCACGAGTTCCAACTTCGCCAGGCGCTCGCCAATGAAGCCGGGCAGGTCGTCCGACTTGGCGTCCGCGATTAATTGCCGCGAGGCAGTTTCGATGGATTCAGCATCCTGTGTATCCGCAACGGCAGATTTGGCTTTGTCCACAATCGCCTGGAAGTGATCCAGATCGCTATCGCTCAATGTAAATGTAATATCAAGAGGCATAACTAACAGTCCTTACGAAGAATCATATTTCTGTACACACTTTGGATTGTATATAGATCGGACGAGATCGGCCATACTGCGCGTTCTTCATGGAACCCAATGGCAGAAACAGGGAATGCACAACTCCGATCCACTGGCCGTGATCGCCACTGAAAAGCCGAACTTTAGTGATAACGAGGCGATCGGGCTCATCCGCACACATTACAACCTTGAGGTCTCTGTAAAGCGGCTGCTAAGTGAGCGCGATCAGAACTTCCAATTGAGTACGCCTGACGGTCAGCAGTATGTTCTTAAGATCGCTAATTCCGGCGAGGATCCGCAAGTTGCGGATTTTCATAACAAGGCGTTGCTGCACTTGCAGACTTATGCTGAGCAACATCAAAAGCAGGTCAATTCACCGCAGATTTTGCTAACTAACGATGGCGCGACGCATTTCATTATCGATTCTGCCGATGAGCGTCACATCGCGCGTGTTGTAAGTTTTGTTGCTGGCGCGCCGCTGGCAGATCGCCTGCCATCGGCAACGTTATGCCGCAATATGGGCATATTTCTCGCAGAACTGGGGCTTGCACTTGAGCGCTTTACCCACCCGGGCAGCAGTCACAGTTTGTTGTGGGATATGCAGGAGGCGCTCTGTGTACGCAAGCTTCTGCAATACGTGCCGGGCAGGTCCACGTGCGAACTCATTGACACGACGCTATGCGAATTTGAAGCGCTTGCGCTGCCGCTTTTTCCGTCACTGCGTGCGCAGGTGATTCATAACGATCTGAATCCGGACAATGTCCTCACCGATCCGCAGAATCCGGACAAGGTAATCGGCGTTATCGATTTTGGCGACATGTTACAAGCGCCGCTGGTAATCGATGTGGCGATCGCAGCATCTTACTTACGACAGCTTGACGGTAATCCGCTCGCCCTCGTTGCCGAGTTTGTTTCCGGTTATCACTCTGTTGTGCCATTGAGCAGCGACGAGATCGATATTCTGTTTACGTTAATAAAGACTCGGCTGGCTGTATCGATTGCGATCTTGCATTGGCGTGCCGCGCTCAAGGATGAGAACGATCCTTATCTCGCGAATTCGCTGGTATCGGAATCATCTGCGGATATTTTTCTGCAGCGTCTTCTTGAAGTTCCGCGGGAGAACGCGATACGCACAATCAGGAGTGTCTGCGCGTCGGTGGATTATGCTGGCTAGCACGCTGTTGAAAAACCAGGTTTTACAACAAGCGGCTAGTTGCTGTTGTAGGGGCCCATTCCAGACGTATCAACCTGCGGCTCGGTCGTAACGTCATCGTTATCCTCTGTCAGGACATTGCGTAACGCCATCGTCGTCACCAGCGACAAATTCTCATCGTCCGCGTAATCATGTAACGGCTCGAGCGTGACATCTGCAGGGCGGCTCAGTTTTGGCAAATCTGAATTGACGTTGAGAATTGCCTGCAATTCGGTGTCGTCGACAATCTCGAAGAATCCCGTTGCCGGATCACGCGCAAGTACGCCATCAGCAGCCGTGTTTGCGGCATCCTTAATCGCCGCGCGATTTTGGTCGTCACTGGAGGACAGGATTTGTTTTAGCACTTGCGTCGATACGAGCTCAAGTTTGGCATTCTCGACCGGGTCGGCCCACACGGATCGGCCGCGACTATCCGTCCTGATTTTCGTCGGCCGCCTGACAAGAACTTTGTTGGGCATGTCATCAGACATAGTAATTGCTCCACCCCGGACATTAAATTAGTTGCGATGCAGTGATTCTGCGCCAGGCATTGCAGGTTTGTCAGCCAACTGCGTCACGCTCCGCCGATAAAGCAAATAAAATCATACACTTAACCTAAATCAAAAGACCCGCCCGCCGGCACGTATGCGTCGTTTGAGAAAAACCGACCAGCTACGGCATTTTAGCCGGGGCAAAGCTGTGGAACAGGTCCCGGAATCAACAGCTTGCGGCCAGTACTATTGTACATATTCCGAATTTCGGGCCCCCGACAAGCGTAATTATGAACCTCGATCTTTTTCTGTCTATCCTGCTAAGTTTCAGCGCCGGCTGTTACATCCTGATGGGCGTGCGTCTCCTGCGCGGTGACAGCGAAATCGGCGGTTTCCAGCTCGGTGCAACTTTCATAGTGCTCGGGCTATGGGTCCTCGGCGGTGCCATCGAGATGATGGCCTCCTCATTTTTTGTGTTTTCTGTCGGCAGAACGGGTCATTTTGTAGGGACAGCCCTGGTGCCGGTCACGCTTCTGATTTGCTTCAGGGACTACACCGGCAAACAAACCAGCAAAAGAGCAATGGCTTATCTCCTGATCATGCCGGTGCTTGCAATCATTGTTGCTGCCACCAACTACTGGCACGAACTGATGTGGTCATTGCCCATCACAAATGCCGCAGGTGAATTCCTGACGCGGCCTGTGGCGTGGGGTACATGGTACCTGTATGTGCACGCACCCTACGGCTACGCATTAGTTGGCGCCAGTATTCTTACCCTGATGCTGCACAGCTCAGCAGTAGCGCCAGCTCACAGACGCAACCTGTATCTCCTGGCGGCATCCACTATTGGTCCCATCATTGCTGTTGCGGCTTACGACCTGGGTATCGGCCCCAACACGATATCGACCTTGCCGCTCGTATTCGCACTGATGCTGCCGATCTATGCGTGGCTGCTCATCGGCGAACAAATTATCAAGTTCACGCCACTGGCGTATGAAACAGTATTTCAGAATATGCAGGACCCCGTTATTGTGGTGGACGATCAGCAGCGGATCATCGGACTTAACCACGGCGCTGAAGCGCTACTCGATCTCAAAGAGAGTGATGCACTGCGGGAATCTCTGGACAAAGTTTTCGGCGAAGACGCAACCGAGGTGCACGCGGCACTTGAAACTGGCAAGCCGCAGAAAATATTGACCAACTCCGGCCGCTTTCTGCATCTTCAGGTGACACCAATTTCGACAAACAAATCAGAGACACGTTCGGGGCGAGTCCTGATGTTCCGTGACGTCAGCGACGTAGAGAAGGCACAACGTGAAGTCCAAAGCAGCGAGAAATTACTACGGACGTTGATTGACCATTCTGTAAACGGTGTCATTCGCATGCGCTGGATAGCCAGCGATGACTTCAAGAAAGACAAAGAGCTGCGCTGTATATTCGCTAATGCCGCTGCCGGCCGGTTTCTACAGATCGACCCACAGAAAATGATCGATTGCACAGCGGAAGAATTGCTCAAAATGGCCAGTACCGGTATGGATCCTCAAGACGCCGAGATGTTGATAGCACAATTCGCAGCGGCGGCAGAGGCGGGCGAGCAGCTTGATGCGGAAAGCAAGATTGGCGTCGACCGCACCAGCAAATGGCTGCGCGTGATTGGCGAGCCCGTTGGCGAAGACGTTGCCATCACTTTTGTGGATATTACCGATCGAAGGGCAAAGGAAATGGAGATGGAGTCCATCGCCTTGTCTGATCCGCTCACCGGTGTACTAAACCGGCGCGGTTTTGAAAAGGATGCAACGCGCCGATTGTCGGAAAGTGACGATAGCGCGACCGGTGCATTGCTCTTTATCGACCTGAATGAATTCAAGCAGATTAACGACGCGTACGGCCATGAAATCGGCGATGAACTCCTGGCCATTGCAGCTGAGCGATTACGCACCAGCCTGCGGTCCTGCGATATTATTGGCCGCCCTGGCGGCGATGAATTTGTCGCGCTGGTACCGGATGTAAAGGGCGACGTTGCCGAGAAACTGGCGACTCGCCTGACAAAGTCACTGGAGCAGATCTACCTGATTGGCGAGCTGAAGCTCGATTGTGCAGCCAGTATTGGCCTTGCACTTTATCCTGACCATGCCAGCACGCTCACCGGACTGTTGCGTGCTGCGGACCAGGCAATGTACCGCGCCAAAGCTCGTTGTCGTGGCGTCATTGATATAGACAATACACAGCTGCTCGAAAAAGCCGTCTAGGCCTTTACGGCCTGGTTGTTTCGCCCGCTTTCCCTGCCATACTTATCCTGGTAATAATTATCGTGATGTCACGGTCTGCTGTACGTACCTTATTGGAGAAATTGCATGACTTTCGGCCGAAACATCGTCTACCTGACGTTTCTTGCATTATTAGTGACAACGTTTGCTCTTTCACACACAAACCGGGTGGTTGCTGCTGAATACGCTGCTTTGCCTGCGAGTGCAGAGGAGACGACGCCACTCAGGACGGGCGATCGCGCACCTGCCTTTACAGTACGGACGGTGGAAGACGAGCCGTTCGAGTTTGACCCGGACAACCTCGAACGCCCGGTGATTCTGATTTCCTTCCGCGGTGGCTGGTGCCCTTACTGCAATATGCACCTTTCCGAGCTGCGCACGGTCATTCCTGAATTAAAGGAGAATGGCATTGATGTTCTCTTTCTAAGCAATGACCGTCCTGAATTGTTGTATTCGAGTCTGAAAATGGAAACCCAGGAAGATATCGACGGGCTCGACTACGTCATTCTTTCGGATGCGAATATCAGCGCGGCGATGGCGCTTGGCACCGCCTTCAGGACCGATAAAGGGCTGACCGACTACCTCGACGGAAAAGAGCGTGACTACGAAGGCTCGTCGATTGGTATACACAACGCCCTGGCCGTGCCAGCAGTCTATGTCGTCGATCAATCGGGCGAGATTGTTTTCGATTTCATCAATCCCAACTATAAAGTACGCTTACCTGCCGATGAATTGCTGGAAACGGCGAACAATTTACTCAACAAATAGATACAGAGTCACTGCTGTCCCATAAAGACGAGTTTGCTGG
>CAYOHF010000154.1:0-6778 GCA_964403695.1 uncultured Woeseiaceae bacterium
GGCTCCTACAATTCTAATTAGTAATGTAGGAGCCCGCCCAGCGGGCGATTGCGGGTTGTTTAGGTCAACTTGATGCTTTATCCGGGCACCGCTTAATTGACTTAATTCGCCGGCTCGTACGGCAGCATCCAATTCCATCCGGTTATTTATTCATGTGCTGAGGGCCGTCAAAGCCAGCAGTTGGGGCCGTTATCGTGCCAAGCGCCGTTGCAGATTCGTTTGTTGGTGTTTGGCACAAATTGACCAGTGGCGATAAGCCGGCCTGGCCAATAACGTAGACCTTCGCAAACCGTCCATCCGAGAATAGTTCTGCCGCGTGGCAGTTTCTGGGTGTGATGCGATCGTGATTGGGATTCAATATGGTATGGTTAACTATATAGATAGATATGGGTACCCATATATGAAAACCACCATCGACATCTCTGATGAATTGCTGACAAAGGCGAAGCGACTTGCCGTCAAGAGGCGAACTACATTGCGCGCAATTATTGAACAGGGCATTCGCAATACGCTCAAGGAGCAACAGAACGGCGGGCGATATGTGCTGCCTGACAAGAGCGTCAAGGGTAAGGGATTACAAACTGAGTTCAGCGATAAGGCCTGGTCGGATATTCGTGATGCGACCTACGCTGGGCGTGGCAGTTGATCGCAATCGACAGCAATATCCTGGTTTATGCGCATCGTAAGGATTCCGAATGGCATTTGCCGGCGGCTGAATTGCTAAAGGGGTTGGCAGAGGGGTTGAATCAATGGGCGTTGCCCTGGCCGTGTGTTCACGAGTTTCTAGCCATCGTGACGCACCGACGAATCTACGCGCCGCCATCGACGCTAAGCCAGGCGGTCGTGCAAGTCGATGCATGGCTCGGTTCAGCGTCCATCGTGCTATTGGGGGAATCCAGTGAGCATTGGGCCGAACTTAAAGTGCTGCTTGGCAAAGGCCAGGTGCAGGGGCCACTGGTTCACGATGCAAGAATCGCAGTGCTTTGTCTGACGCATGGCGTCACCGAGTTGCTGACCGCCGATCGGGATTTCAGCCGCTTTCCGAGCCTGGCAACGAGGAATCCGTTGCTGGCATGACAGGTTTGAAGGGGTGTCTGGCGGTGTCGGGCACCACTTGATTTTTGGTTAATTCGCCGGCTGGGCGTTGTTCATTCGCCCGCTGGGCGGGCTCCTACATTGCTAAATAGAATTGTAGGAGCCCGCCCAGCGGGCGATCGCCTGTTTAAGGGACACTATTAATAGTAACCCGGTCAGGCCGCGCAGGGCCTTTGATCCACATCCCCGGGCGCTCGCCGGTGAGGGCGCCCGATTTGATGACGAATTTGCCATTGATCATGACGTGTTCGATGCCGGTCGGGTAACGGTGTGGATCGGTGTATGTCGCCTGGTCCTGTATCTTGTCCGCGTCGAACACCACGAGGTCGGCATAAGCGCCTGCGATGATCCTGCCGCGGTCTTTCTGGTTGTATTGATCCGCTGGCATCGAGGTCATCTTCTTAATCGCTTCCTCCAGGGTGAGCACACCCAACTCCCGCACATAGCGGGCGAGGACGCGCGGAAACGCACCATAGCTTCTTGGGTGCGGATAGCCATCGCCGTAGCTGACCGGGTCGCCGTCCGTCTCTATCATCGCGAGTGGATGCTGCATTATGCGGATGACATCCTGCTCATCCATTGCATGAAAGATGGCTGAGAAACCACCCTGTAACTGCAACTCGATAACGAGATCGATGCCGTTTTCGACAGTGTTCTCCAGACCGCGGTCTTCGGCCATGTCGGCAACTGTTTTGCCATTGTAGGACTCGTCCGTCGGCAACACCCTGAACTGCAACCTGCGCAGATCACCCCCGGTGCGTTCCGTCAGGAATATCTCCCGCATCTCCTCTTTTATAACAGGCAATTGTTCGGGATCGTTGATGCGCTTCGCGAACGCTTCGGGTCCGCCGGCCAGCGCCCATTGCGGAAACAGGACTGCCGATTTGGTGCTGGATGCCGTGTAAGGATACAGGTCGTGCATGATGTCCACCCCACTTGCGCGCGCAGCGTCGATCAGTGCCAGGCTCTGCTCCGACCATCCCCATTGAGTGACACCAACCGCCTTGTGATGATTAATGTGTACCGGAATGTTGGCCTCGTCCGCGATGCGGATTGTTTCGTTGACCGAATCCAGTAGTCCGGTCGCCTCGTTGCGCATGTGCGTTACGTAAATGCCACCATAAGCTGAAGCAACTTTCGCCAGCTCGATGACTTCCTCTGTCTCGGCAAAATTCGCGGGGACATAGAGGAGGCCGGTCGACAGGCCGAGTGCTCCTTGCTTCATCGATTCTTCAACGAGGTCGCGCATTGCCTGCAACTCGTCGTGATCCGGCGCGCGATTTTCCAGGCCGAGGACCTGCATGCGCGTCCAGGTATGCCCGGCGAAAAAACCGACATTGGGTGCAACCACGAGAGACGATGCATACTCGTCAAGCGGCCACGGCTGGTCGCCGCTGTGCAGCGCGGCGATGATCGTGGTGATGCCCTGGCGTGTGAAGTTCTCTGCCAGCGGGTGCTCATGGATGCTCGTCTGAATGTGTGCGTGATTGTCGATGAAGCCGGGCGACACGATAAGCCCGCTGACATCGATAACTTCTTTCGCATCGACACCGGCCAGCCCCGAGTTGGAAATCACGACGATGCGCTCGTCTTTGATGCCAACACTCGCGTTGAAACGCGGGTTGCCCAGACCGTCGACGACGGTGCCGCCGCTGAGGATAACGTCGAGGGTATTGTCGACTGCCGGCTCGCTAACTGCCGGCGGCGAAGCTTGCTGGCATGCTGCCAGAAAACAGAATGATGTAAGGGCGAATAGTTTTTGCACAGATCTTCTCTCGATATGCTGAAAGGAAAAAATGATTCCTTGATGGGAGGCTAGCACACGAACGTTGCAGCATGTTTGCGGCGAATGACAGGGTCGCATTCGCCCGTACCGATGGACAGATCGTGGCGACTTTTAATCGATCTTATCTATCGTACGGCGGGCTCCTGCCATTCTAATTAGCACGTTGCCAACTGAGATGCCGTGGGAGCGGTTTCCAGCCGCGATTGACGGAGAATCGATGTGCCGGGCAGCAGATTTTTCGTTGGTTAGCTGAATTATAGTGTGCCCCCGTTGCTCCGGTCAGCAATGCATAGATTGTATATTCAAAGGGTACCCAATCTCGCGCCGGCGTTTGCAGAATAAGTCAGGTAAGAGCTGCCTGGCACCGGCTATCTGATTTGGAGCGCCCGATGTCAGATATACTCCTTCCCTTTGTTTGCCCACGTGTCCGCAGAAATGACCGAAAAGCCCCCAATATCTGAAAGCCTGATACATCGCCGTGTGCCGCAGTTCGTCGGCATGTATATCGCGGCGACCTGGCTCGTGATCGAGCTGGGTGACTGGGTGACGGAACGCTTCAACCTGCCGGGCGCACTTACCTCGTACGTTTTCGTGGTCATGCTGGTGATGTTGCCGGCCGTTATATTGTTCTCCTATAACCACGGAGCTCCGGGCAAAGATCAGTGGACGAAATCGGAAAGAGTGACGATTTCCCTTAATTTCCTGCTGGCGCTGGGTGCGCTGTATTTCCTGAGCCCGTTGCTGGAAGTGGAAGCAGCGACGGAGACGGTCCAGATTTCCGATGAGACCGGCGTAGTCCAGGAGTTTGAGATAGCCAGGCAGGGTCATCACAAGGCAGTGATCGGTTTTTTCTGGCGAAACGAGTCAGGTAATAGTGATCTTGATTGGCTCTCGTATGGCCTGCCACTAATGCTGGCGCACGATTTGAATCGTGTGTCCCCGGTCATCACCGTCGAGACGCCCTTCGATTCGTCTGCGATGAGAAACGAACTGAGAAACAAAGGTTACTCGTCGTTCATCGATGAACCCCAGGGACTGAGAGTGGAAATAGCCAGGGACCGGCACACCGCCGCCCTGATTGTTGGCAGCTTTTCAGAGGTCGGGGGCACAATAGCAGTTGAAGTCACGCTGATCGATGCAGCGAGTGGCGCCGAGATCGGCTCGCATTCCGTTACAGGTAACGACTGGCTGACCGCGATCGACGATGTCAGCGTTGCCGTGTTGGGCTATCTTGAGATTGAACCGAGCGACAACCAGAGCGATGACCCGATCGGGCAGCATTTCAGCGATTCACTGGAGGCCATAGAGCACTTCATCAACGGCCAGATAGCGCTGGATGTCAGTAATGATTATCCGCAAGGCATTTCTGAATTGCAGACCGCGGTGGAGATCGATCCCAAGTTCGCCGAGGCCAGCGGCGTTCTGTCGCTGACCCACTATTTGAATAGTGATATTGAGTCGGCGCGCGCGGCAGCGTCGCAAGCGTTGAAGAATAGCTATCGACTGTCCGAGACCAGCAAATTCGTTCTCAAGGCCAATCGTTACATTTTCGACGGCGACTACGAACGCGGAGAACGAGTCGTCGAAATTTGGACGCAGGTGCAGCCAAACAGCACCGAGGCGTTCCAGGCGATGGCGCGAATAAACCGATTTCGCGGTACCGAGGAGTCATTGCAACGGGCAAGTATTGCCTATGATCATCTCCTCAAGATCGATCCGATGGATTTCGGGATTTTCCGTCAAAAGGCGGAGCTGGAACAACAGCGCGGAGATCTTGCGGCTGCGGCAGGCTACCTGAGGAATTTTCTGGACCATGAGCCGGATGACGGCGACGCTCACCTGCAGCTCGCCAGTGTCTACCAGGCTTTGGGTGACCTGGAGGCGGCCCAGGTAGCGCTGGAGGATGCGGCGATCCTATCCGACAGCCCACTTGAGTCAGAAATCGGACTTGCACGGCTGGAGGCTCGCAGGGGCTATTTCCAGCAGGCACAAGCGCGACTGGATCGGCAACTTAACGACGATTTGGGTCCACAACAGCGCGTCCAGGTGCTTGCTGCCCGTGCGGAGGTTGCGTATGTCAGAGGCCAGATTGCAAGTGCCATGGCGCTGCACACCGAGATCAACGAAATTGCAAAGGGATTCATGCCACCAATGATTCGCTTGTTGAGCATCGAAGGCCAACAATCATCCTTGTTGGTTCTGTTAGGCAGGACTGATGAGGCTATTGCGATAGCCGACGAAATCACTGCACAACTGCAGGCGCCGATGGACGCCTATATGAACTTTACCTATACGACCATCTATCACGCTGCTAATAATCGTGATGCCTATCGCGATTGGGCCAACAGGATTCTGGAGTCTCAGGATCAATTGCCCCCGATTCTGCAGCCATTTGCCGAAATGCAAATGGCCCAGGTGGCCATCTGGGATGAGAAATTTGACGTTGCCATCCCGCACCTGGATCGCGCCAGCGAACTGTTGGGCCAGTCTTTTATCCAGCTATTTCAGGATAATCTCAGCGCGTCGTCGCTGCACGTGATGTTGGCAGAGCTCTATCTCGAGGCTGGGGAAATCGATCAGGCACGAGAGCGCCTTGAAGGCCTCCTGAAAGTATTCCCTGCCAACGGTCATGCGAAACTGGTATACGCCAAGGTACACGCGGCAGCGGGCGATAAAGAGGCTGGCCGCGAGGCGCTCGATGCAGCGCTGGAAATCTGGTCCGATGCCGATGCGGAGTTCATCTTAAGTGTGGAATCCAGGTCTTTAATCAATAGTCTCTAAATATCGTAATCCCGCCAATGAGGGTGTCTTTAGAATTAAGTGGTGGCTGGCACCGGCTTACGAATAACTCGGCGCATTCGCCCGCTCGGCGGGCTCCTACAATTCTTTTTAGTACGGTGCCAATGGATATGGCGGGCAGCCGATTTTTAGATCTTGTTTCTTCGTTGTCTCCGATAAAACAAAATCAGCGTGAGCATCATAAGCAATTCCGGCGCAACCACAGAACCGCTGCCGCCACCGGAATCGATGGGGATGGGTGGCGCGATTACTGTCGTGTTACCCGGGTCGAACATCAGGTCTGTGATGTATTCCTCACCGAAGTCCACTTCGTTCAGTGGGTCCAGTGTGTGAATATTATCGGAATTCTGAATACGGCCCGTGCCGTCTGTGTTGAGTTCGAACAACGCAGGGTGAAAGCGTCTGTTATCGATCTCGCGCGCATTGAATGTGAACACAACGCCAGCGCCGACGAGTTCAGCGACCTGGACGCCGTCGGCCAATACTGCATTGGGCGAGATCTCGAAACTCAGCGAACTTCCCTGGGCGTAAAACTCTGTGCCGGTCATTGAGCGCTCGAGGTTGAATGCCGGGAATCCTGACGGCGTTCCGGGAACGAGATTGCCCATGACCTGGTAGGTTACGTCGATAATATCGGGGTTGTTGTAAACGCCGGTTGCCAGTGGCGCGGCGATCTCAATGCGAATGTCGAAGATGTCGACGTCGCTGAAGGTATTGCTGATCTGAAAGTCGCCATTGGCCATTCTCAGCGTCATGTTTTGTGCGAGCGCCCCACTTGAGAGGCTGGTTAGCACGACCAATACGAACAATTTCCTGAGCATGTGAATCACCTGATGACTGCGCCGTTGCAACCATGTTTTCACAGTTCCATTGGCCCGAACACGTTGAGCATCACACTTTATGCCGACTAATCACGGAGATTTCAGGTGCCGGGCAGCGGCTAAATAAGTAAACTAAGTCGTGCCCGGCACCCGGTAAACGCCTCGGCTCCCGGGCTTGGGATTCATTCTTCCTGTTGGCTAATCGCCTGAACCAGTTTTTCATTTTCCGTGACTGATTTGAACACGTCCCACTCGAGGTAGTAGCCCTCTGGATCGT
>CAYOHF010000155.1:0-4880 GCA_964403695.1 uncultured Woeseiaceae bacterium
ATCCCGAGACGATTATTGGCATTCTCTCAAGTCTGGCACATGCGCTAACAATTGATTTGCTCCGCGACATAAGTACATCCATGTACACATGCCGCTCCTACGAGGGCTGCGCAAAACCCGTAGGAGCGGCATCTTGCCGCGATTTTCCGAGGTGGCACGGATTTGATATTGCTCATGAGTTAAAGGGACAGCAGTGACAGAATACTGACCTATTAAGCTATACTCGCGCCGCTGAGGAGCGTCGATTGTTACAACAAATGGACAGAGCATTGAGAGAACGAATCATTGGTGCCGCGGTACTGGTCGTGTTTGCCGTCCTTGTGGTGCCTGTTTTTCTCGATGGGCCGGGTGACGATGCCGAGATGATCAGTGAATCTGTGACGCTTCCAGGCCAGAATAATCAGGAACGCAAACAACAAACCATTGTTCTTGACCGCGACCGTACGGAGCCTGTACCGACCGCTGCCACCCCGGCTCCGGCGGAGCAGAAAATGCCAGCGCCGGAAAAAGAAAAGCCGGCGCCAGTCGTACAAAAAAAGCAGGCAACGCCTGCCGCAACTACCAGCAATACTGCAGCGACAGAATCCACCACCGGTATGTGGGCCGTGCAGCTGGGCAGCTTCTCAAACCAGGAAAATGCGGAGCGTCTTGCTACAGATTTGCGCAAGCAAGGATACGCGGCATTCTTAAGCCAGTTAAAGACAGATTCAGGAGCGCTGCACCGGGTTCGCATCGGGCCGCAAAAAGATCGCGAGAGCGCTGAATCTGTTGCTGCGAAACTCAGCGGTGCGGGACACAACGGACAGGTTGTTCCACACCCGTAACCAACCGGAAAAACGTGTAGATGCGCCGACCGGCCGTTCTGTTAGAATCCACGCATCTTCACCTAACGACACTCTTGCCAGAGATTAGCAATAGCTCCTGATGACGATCGTCGACATAGTTATCATAGTGACGGCATTGGCCTCGGTTTCCATTGGATTCCTGCGCGGATTCGTCAGCGAGGCGATTTCACTTGCCGCATTGCTGGTTGCCATATGGGCAGCTATGCATCTTGGTCCAATGGCCGGTGGTTGGCTGGGCGGTACGATCGAGTCGACGGAGGCGCAATTGTGGGCCGGGCGCGGCCTGATTTTTATTGTCATTCTCGCCTTTGGCGCATTGCTCGGCTGGCTTATCTCGAAAATTATTGGCATGTCTGGTTTGAAAGGCATAGACCGCGCCCTGGGCTGTCTTTTTGGATTTGCGCGCGCGGTACTGGTCCTTGGCCTGTTCGCGCTGTCCGGACGTTACGCAGGATTGAGTGAGGAAGACTGGTGGCTAGACTCGAGGATCATGCCCTATGGCGAGATTGTCGCAGACTGGATCAGCGTAATGGGGCCGCGCGGCGTTGAATTGCTGCAACACGAATATTTACAGGACGATTTGGCTTTGAAAATCCCTCTTTTGAATAACGACTAGAAGCGACCGGATTCTATGTGCGGCATTGTTGGAATTGTAGGGAAAGGGCCTGTAAACCAGGCGATTTATGATGCGCTGACGGTGCTCCAGCATCGCGGTCAGGATGCAGCCGGTATTGCTACCTGCGGTGAGGATGGTCTCAACGTCCGCAAAAGCAATGGACTGGTTCGCGACGTTTTCCATACCCGGCACATGCTTGGTCTCACCGGCAACATTGGTATGGGGCATATCCGCTATCCGACTGCCGGCACCTCCCGGTCGTCCGAGGCACAACCTTTCTACGTAAACTCGCCCTACGGCATTTGTCTCGCGCACAACGGCAATCTCACCAACTACGAAGAACTGGCCAAGATGCTGACTAGTGAAGATCGGCGTCATCTAAATACGGGCTCGGATTCAGAGGTGTTGCTGAACGTATTTGCGCACGAGTTGCAAAAACGCACCAATGGCAGCCCGACGGCCGAGCAGATCTTTGACGCCGTCGAAGCGGTTCACGGTCGTTGCTCGGGCGGTTATGCCGTTGTGGCATTGATCGTCGGCCATGGCATCGTTGCATTTCGCGATCCACACGCCATTCGACCACTGGTTATCGGTCAGCGGGAGACGCATTCAGGCAATGAATATATGGTGGCCTCGGAGAGTGTTGCACTCGATGTGCTGCAATTTGAGCGGCTGCGCGATGTAAATCCGGGTGAGGCAATATTCATAGAAAATGATGGTGTGTTGCACACTCGTGAATATTCAGGGGAGACCAGCTACTCACCCTGTATTTTCGAATTTGTGTATTTCGCACGGCCGGATTCGATCATCGACAACCTGTCTGTTTACAAAGCCCGGTTGCGCATGGGCGAGCAACTGGCAGGTCAGATTGTCCGCGAATGGCCGGATCATGACATCGACGTGGTCATACCGATTCCCGACACCAGTCGCACATCGGCGGTGCAGGTTGCCTATCACCTTGGCATAAAATATCGCGAAGGTTTTATCAAGAATCGTTACATCGGCCGGACATTTATCATGCCGGGTCAGGCCGAGCGTACGAAATCCGTAAAACAAAAACTCAACGCCATTGACCTGGAATTTCGTGGCAAGAACGTGCTGCTGGTTGATGATTCCATTGTGCGCGGTACGACATCGCGGCAGATAATAAAAATGGCCAGGGAGGCAGGCGCGCGAAAAGTTTATTTCGCCTCGGCCGCACCGCCAGTGCGTTATCCGAATGTCTATGGCATTGATATGCCGGCCACTTCGGAATTGATCGCAAATGGTCGTACGATTGCGCAGATTGAGGAACTGATCGGCGCCGATCGATTGATTTACCTCGATCTGCATGGCCTGATTCGCTCGGTACGACACGATAATTCAGAAATTACGAAATTCGATACATCGTGTTTCTCGGGTGAGTACGTGACGGAGGGTGTTACGAAAGCCTACCTGCGGGCGCTGGAGCAGGCACGTTCCGACGATGCCAAGGCGAGGCACCGCGAACACCTGAAAACGCCGGGCCTGGATTTTTCCGACGAGACAGCGGACGCGGAAACAGCCGTCGGCATGTAAGCCCGCCGGATCTGTCCGCACAAAGCATGAGCATAAAAGTCATGATTATTGACGGGCAGGCGGCCTTTCGCAGCTTGCTCATGCACCACGTAACCACCCATTGGCCCGATGCCATCATATCCGCATACGACCCGATCGTGGCAGGGAACCTGCCTGCGGAGTTTTCCGGCGCCGGCAATGATTTGGTATTGCTAGGTAACGAACAAGGGGATCGTGAGCCGCTCGTGACCTTGCGGCAGTTTACCAGCAAGCCGGGATTTCCCGCGGTAATTTATTTTGCTAACGACAACAAAGCCCAGGCGATAAAACATGGCGCCTCAGCATATTTTCAACGAGACAACATCCGGCACAGCGCACTCATCGTCAAACTGGGAGATATCCTGCGCAGTCGGCGCCGGGTATCCGCGACGGATTCGCTTTTTGTTGGCGACATGGCGACTGGCATTCATCCACTGATCAAGGGTTATCGTTTCATAAAGCGATTGGCAGCCAGTGAGCACTCCGCCGTATACCTGGCGGAAAAAGAGTCGGCCGATATGAAAATGGTGCTTAAAGTGTTGCGCCAGGTCCCGGATTTATCTGACGGGATTGGCGCCTTCGATCGGTTCCTGCAGGAATACGAGATGATTGCGGATCTTGATCACCCGAACATCGTCAAGATTTATGATCTCGGTGTCAGCGATGATCACGCGCATATTGCCATGGAATATCTTCCTGGTGGCGACCTGAAAAAAAAGATCGAGCACGGCGTTACAGAGCCTGAAGCCATCAGGTACACCAAGCAGATCGCGAGTGCACTTTCCAGGCTGCATTCACTGGGTATCCTGCACCGTGACCTTAAGCCGGGCAATATCATGCTGCGTGAAGACGGTAACATTGCGCTCATTGATTTCGGCCTGGCTAAACGCATGCGGCTGGAACAGGAGATCACGGGCAGTGGTGAGATTTTTGGTACGCCTTATTACATGAGCCCCGAGCAGGGCCACGCAAACGATGTCGATGAACGTAGTGACGTGTACAGTCTTGGCATCATTCTTTATGAAATGCTGACCGGTGAAAAACCGTTCACCGGCGACAATGCGATGGGTATTATTTTCAAGCACTCTGAAGCGCCGGTGCCTGTTCTGCCGCATCGCCTGAGCAAGTACCAGGCGCTGATTGATTTGCTGCTGGCAAAAAAACCGCAGGATAGGCTGCAGAACGCCGATGCGGTGCTGGAATGGCTGTAGAGAGTTCGGTTCCTGCGGCGATTGCGGCATTCTTCACTACGCCGACGCCGGATGCATGGGTCAGCGAGGCTTGCGACCGAATACCGGAGTTATTGCAGGATCATGCCAATTGTGAGCTAAAAGCGGCATCGACGGCACTGGGTTTTATCTATCGTTACCCGGAAAGAACGGCGCTCTCCAGCCGCATGTCACGCCTGGCCAGGGAAGAACTGCGACATTTTGAACAGGTGAGGAAATGGCTGGATGAAATGTCCGTGCCGTTCGAACAGGTTTCCGCGTCCCGATATGCGGCAACGCTGCGCCGTGCCGTCAGGCAGGGAGAACCGCAAAAACTGATGGACATGCTGATCGTTGGCGCGATTATCGAGGCACGTTCGTGCGAGCGCTTCGCCGTTCTTGCACCACACCTGCCGGAAAAACTGGGCAGGTTCTATGCGGGCCTGCTTGCCTCTGAAGCAAGACACTTTGAGCATTACCTGGATTTTGCGAAAGCGGAATGCACGGTGGCTGAAGCGGTGTTCGATGCGCGTTTGAATGCGCTCAAAGAGATTGAGGCAGAGTTGATTGCATCACCGGATCCGCAGTTTCGCTTTCATTCCGGTGTTCCGGCGTAAGTCATCGGTATTCGCGGCT
>CAYOHF010000155.1:4980-6674 GCA_964403695.1 uncultured Woeseiaceae bacterium
ACAGGACATTTGAGTTTGAAACTGGTCCCACAGCCTTGCGAAAATCTCGTGGGAGCGGCTTTAGCCGCGAATACTCAAACCCCAGCGACAATCGGTATCAGCTACACATCCCATGCCCGCCGCTCTATCGGGCTCAACACCGGCCCATTCGCATCCCAGCGCACCGTGCTGCCGCGCTCATACCAGTCACCGAGCACTATTCGCGTGCATTCGCGCTCATCAACAGTAAGGCTATGAACATGCGGTCGATGCGTGTGCCCATGCAGCATTACGCGCACGTTAGCCTCGCGCAGTGCCTGCTCAATCGCGTCATCGTTAACGTCCGTTATTTTCTCGTTGACCGCACCGCCGTGAGCCACGCTGGCCTTGCGTGCTTGCGCCGCGAAAGCCAGCCGCTCTGCAATTGATTTTGTGCGCATCATGGCCTGCCATTGTGGGTCGCGGGCCATCTTGCGTACCGCCTGGTACTCGACATCGTCCGTGCAATACACATCTCCGTGACTCAGGAGAACCGACGTACCGTGAATATCGAGGACGTACGGATCGGGCAGAATAACGACGCCGGTCTCGGCAGCAAAATCCTCACCAATCATGAAATCACGATTGCCGTGCATGAAATAAACCGGCACTCCCTGATCGACTAACTTGCGCAATGCCTGTTTGATCGTTGCGTAATGTTCGTTGGGGTCATCGTCGCCAATCCACGATTCGAACAGATCACCAAGAATGTACAGCGCATCCGCAGCCAGTGCCTCTGATTCCAGCAAGTCAATAAACTGTGCTGCAATTTCAGGGCTTGCGGCATCGAGGTGGAGGTCAGAAATAAACAGGGTTGTCATAATAGTAGTCCAGAAAAATCAGTCGTCATAAACGACACGGGTAGCTGCCTTAATAACGACAGGCACGATGGGTACGTCAGTTGGGAAATTGCCGCCAGGACCCGTTGGCAGATTCGAAATATTGTCGACGACCTCCATGCCCTCTATTACGTAGCCAAACACTGCGAAGCCCCATCGGGTTGGCTGCGGATCCAGTGACTTGTTGTCACTGACATTGATGAAAAACTGCGCTTTAGCAGTATGCGGATCTTCCTGGCGGGCCATAACAATCGTGCCGCGCATATTCTTCAGGCCATTTCCGGATTCGTTGAAGATAAATTCGTCCGACTCTTTAAGCTCAAAACCCGGTGTGAAGCCGCCGCCCTGGACCACAAAATCGGGCACAACACGATGAAAAATTGTGCCGTCGAAGTAGCCGCTGTCTATTAATTCCAGGAAATTGCCGACCGTCACAGGTGCGCGGCGACCATCAAGCTCGAGCACGATGGTGCCCTCCGTGGTCTCGAATTTCACGTGTGGGTGCGCAGGAACCTTTCCCTGGGCCAATGCAGTGAATGACGGCGCAAGTATTAGCAGTGCGAGAAACAGTCTTTTCATTCGGACCTCAAATCAAGGGGGGCGGCAAAACAGCTGGCCAATGAGAAGATAGCAAAGCCTGCCCCGGTGCTAAAGCATTGTTCTGCTAAGAGGATTCCAGGGGCGAAATACCCGCAAATAAATCGCCTCGTCCGATTGACTGCCCAGGGAGCCGGTCGTATGATCGTGCCCCCGCCAGGCCCGGCCTCGGCGGTTCAGAATCTGGAATCGGGGCATGGCGCAGCCTGGTAGCGCATCTGCTTTGGGAGCAGAGGGTCG
>CAYOHF010000156.1:0-6607 GCA_964403695.1 uncultured Woeseiaceae bacterium
TTGCGAAGTGCGGCCGTTGGCCGCTGCATTTCATGGCGAACGCCAAGCTTTGGGAGTACCGCCTGCTTGCTCCGGTGTTAAATACGATCGGAGCTGTACCTGTTTATCGCCGCGAGGAACATGATGGTGAAGTAGATAATCAAAAAGCTTTTGATAGGCTTTATGAAGTCATCGAGCACGGCGATTGCATGGGTATATTTCCGGAAGGCATTAGCCATGCCGAATCACAACTGGTCAAACTGAAAACCGGAACCGCCCGTATTGCGCTGTCCGTGACCGCGCGCGGCCAGGCAGATGTCAAAATAATTCCCTGTGGTTTGAATTATATCCACCGTCACCGATTCAGGAGCCAGGTGCTGATCGAGTTTGGTGAACCGATCATTATCAATAACAGATGGCTGCAGGAATACAGCCAGGATGAACAAGCGACTGTTCGAAAATTGACCGAGTGCCTTGCTGACGCACTGGTTGACGTTACCCTCAACGCTCCGGACTGGCGGACGCTACGTTTCATTCAGGCGGCCCGACGATTATACAAACCAGCTTCAGCAGACCTGGCGCCTGGTGAGTATGTCGAGTTAAGTCGCCGTTTCGTGGATGGTTATCTGCTGGCAATAGACGACCCGGAATTGCAGACTTTTCGCGACGAAGTAGAAAACTACCAGGCGCGACTGGACATGCTCGACCTGAAAGACCATCAATTGCGTCAGCCGGTGACCCTTGGCCATGCGTTTCGCAAGGTCATACTGCGTAGCCTGACGATGCTGGCCTTGTTACCGCTTGCAATACCCGGCGCACTATTACACTTGCCGGTCGGCTGGATAGCGGCGACGGTCGGCGAGCGTTTCAGCTATGAAATGGACGATATCGCCACGCTCAAGGTATTTGCGACGATTTTGCTGTTGCCACTCTTATACATAGGCATCGGAATCACCGTTGGAATTAATTTCGGATTCTGGTGGGCGTTTGTGGCAGTCGTGGCGCTATCGTTCAGTTTTTTTGCCTCGATACGACTTATAGAGGCGGAGGCAGGACTGTTGATTTCTATGTTGTCCATACTCAAGTTGACTCGCCTTGGCAGTGAGGTCGAAGATTTACGAGAGTTACGTACCGAACTGGTTCGAAAAATCAGGGCACTGGCGGAGCGCCTGGCCGATCCCGATATGCCGAGACTATTCACAAACAAGGATTTCAACAAGCCGGCCGATCGTTGACGCAGTTGAACTATCGATTGTTTGTCAGATATTGCTCGTCGCCCAGCGTACGATATCGGCAACACCCATTGCCCCTGGCTGGCGCGCAATTTCCTGCCCATTCCGGAACAGCCCAAGCGTCGGAATACTCCGAATTTGATATTGTGCTGCGATCGCCTGAGCATCCTCCGTATTAAGTTTTGCAACACGAATTTGCGGTTCCAGTTGCGCCGCGGCTTGCTCATAGGCCGGCGCCATCATCTTGCACGGCCCACACCAGGGCGCCCAAAAATCGACGAGTAACGGAATGTCGTTGCGGCTAAGGTGCCGCTGGAAATTACTACTATCAAGTGCCAAAGGGTGGCCGGTAAACAACGCCTTATGACATTTGCCGCACTTTGGCATATCCGCAAGGCGCTCCGCTGGAATACGATTGATTCCGTCACAGTGAGGGCAAACGATATGCGATGCTTCACTCATCACGGTCCTCCTTTTGCAACAGACGGGACCGTAATGCCCCAATTTCATCCAGCAGGTCCAGCACTAACGCGACACCGGCGAGGTTAATGTCGAGATCATGCTGCAGGCGTCTGACCATTTGTGCTTTTGCAAGGTTGTTGCCAGGAAAGAACCAGCGACTGCTTTCCTCGCCGGTTGGCTCAAGGATGCCTTCTTCGACCAACTCGATAACCCATTCGGTGCCACCGCTGCAAGCGTGGCAAAACTCCACCAATGACAACTGCACTTGCTCATCAAGCACGGTACCGCTCAGTATTTTCTTAGTCATGAGTGCCTATTCCTCCAAATGCCCGCGCGGGTTGTAGGGCATTTCCTCTTGCATCTTCTTATAAAATCCTTTCTCGGCATCACTGCCTGCCGGTGGCAGCGTAAGTTTGGCAACGACGTAAATATCACCCGGTGGACTGCCCGGGATACCGCGGCCTTTCAGACGCAATTTCTGACCACTACTCGTGCCAGCCGGGATTTTCATGTCGACGGGCCCGTCGGGAGTGGGAACTTTGACGTTCGCACCCAATGCCGCTTCCCACGGCGTCAACGGCAGGTCGATGTAAACATCTTTTCCATCCGGCCGATAGAATCGGTGCGGCCGGAATTCAATCTCCAGGTAAAGATCGCCTGCTTTGCCGTCACCGTGCCCCGCCGTACCTTGCCCGGCAAGGCGGATTTTCTGTCCTTGCCGAACACCCTGCGGAATCTTGACGTTTAGCGTGCGGTCTTTGGTGACAACGTGTCCGGTTTCGTCCAGCTCCGGCGTACGCAAACTGATCGCATGCGCGGCTCCTTTATAAGCATCTTCGAGATCTACCTGGACTTTGGCATGATGGTCTTCACCGCGTGCCTGAAAACCCTGCCGAGGACCCATACCAGGTCGGGAGCCCGTGCGCTGGCCAAAAAGTGATTCAAAAAATTCGCTGTGTGCTGCGGTATCACCGGCGTCGAATCCACTGCCACTGAATTCGAAACCACTGCCCCAGTCGGGAGGTGGCCGGAAATCCTGTCCTGCCTTCCAATTTGGTCCCAGCTCATCATAGGCAGCCCTTTTTTCCGGGTCTTTGAGCACAGCGTAGGCCTCGCCCAGCGCTTTAAAGCGTATCTCTGCATCAGATTCCTTGCTGACGTCAGGGTGGTATTTGCGCGCGAGCTTTCTATAAGCCCGCTTGATTTCCTGCTGACTGGCGCCACGGTCAACGCCCATGATTTTGTAGTAGTCCTTGTAGTCCACTGGGTCTCTCGATGGCCTTATTGGTAGCCCGTCTCAGCTATTCGACGCTGTTATACGAATTAGAGTTACTAGATGTGGCAATCAGGCGATTTTTCAACAGCATATCCGACATTAGGAACTAAAATCGAAATCAGTGGCCAACCTGGATTTTCGTCTCGGCTGTGATTTTCTGGCACACTGCCGTCCATCACGAAACAGGACTACCGCGTTGAGCAAAATCTCATTTTCGACTCTCGAGTTGCCTCCCGAGCTGCTGAAAAATCTATCAAGTCTTGGCTATGCGGCTATGACGCCAATACAAGCGAAGAGTTTGCCCCCGATATTGGCTGGTCAGGATGTGATAGCCCAAAGTAAGACCGGCTCAGGGAAAACTGTCGCGTTTGGCCTTGGCTTGTTGGCAAATCTTGATACGAAGAACTTCTCCGCACAATCGCTGGTGCTTTGCCCGACGCGAGAGCTGGCTGACCAGGTTGCCAAGGAGATTCGGAAACTGGCGCGTGCGATTCAGAACATCAAGGTATTAACCCTGTGTGGCGGCGCGCCTTTCCGCGCGCAAGCTGAATCACTCGTCCATGGCGCTCACATTGTCGTAGGAACGCCCGGGCGTATTGAAGATCACTTACGGAAAAACACATTGCAGCTCGCCGAGCTGAAAATACTGGTACTCGATGAAGCCGACCGGATGCTCGATATGGGTTTCCAGGCGTCGATAGATTCCATTGTTGAGCAGACACCAAAAGCCCGCCAGACCCTGCTTTTTAGCGCTACCTACCCGCAACAGATTCAATCCATTGCTGAGCGCATTATGCGTAAACCGGTGATGGCACAGATCAGCTCGACACATGATGGCGAGACCATTGAGCAACATTTTTACCGGGTCGATGATGATCAACAACGCCTGCAGGCGCTGCGCTTGCTGTTGTTGCAGCACAATCCGGAGTCCACGCTGATTTTTTGCAACACAAAGCGAGAGGCGCAGGACATAGCGGAGGAGTTGCGCAGTCATGGATTCAGCGCACTGGCGCTGCACGGTGATCTTGATCAACGAGATCGGGACCAGACATTGGTGCGGTTTTCCAACAGGAGTACCGCAGTACTGGTGGCTACGGACGTAGCTGCGCGCGGCCTGGATATAGATTCTCTGGACGCTGTGATTAACTATCATATTGCCCGCGACCCTGAAATGCATGTGCATCGTATAGGTCGAACTGGGCGGGCGGGCAATGTGGGAGCTGCCTATTCGCTTATCAGTGAAAAAGAGAGTTATAAAGTTGCCCAGTTGCAGGAATACCTGGAGCGGATTATTTCCAGCGAAACCCTGCCCGGGCGTAGCTTACTGACGACGCCAGCGAACAAACCGGCGATGGCGACACTCCTGATTGATGGTGGCAAGAAACAGAAAGTCCGGCCGGGAGATATCCTCGGTGCACTGACCGGAACGAACGGTATAGCAGGAAAAGAGGTTGGCAAAATAAACATATTCGACAATCGTTCATATGTTGCTGTCCGACAGGATGTGGTCAAACCGGCACTCAGAAAGCTGACGGAAGGAAAGCTCAAAGGACGTTCATTCCGTGTCAGGCTGATAAAGGGCCATCCGCGAATAGCACCCGGAAAATGACCGCGGAAACAGTAATGGCCTTGAAAGCCGTGCAGAAACATAATCGCGTTCTTTTTGCTGGTCAGAAACGTCCATAGCCATGTTAGGCCTTAACAAAATCGCTATTCGCCGCGGGCGCAAGCTTTTAATAGAGAACGTCAGTTTCCAGGCGCATGCCGGACAACGGATGGGCCTGATTGGCGCTAATGGCAGCGGCAAGTCATCGCTGTTCGCCATGTTACTTGGTGAGCTTGAGGCTGATGATGGTGAGCTTGCGATTAACCCGAAAGACCAGATCGCGCACGTAGCGCAGGAAAGTCCTAACAGCACTGCCTCAGGTCTTGATTACGTCATGGATGGCGATAGCGAACTGCGCGAAGTCCAGACTGCTATTGTCGAAGGGGAGGCTAGCGGCGAAGATCAAAGCGCCGGTCTGCATACGCTTTATGAGCGGATGGAGCACATCGATGGATTCACCGCAGAGGCCCGTGCTGCAAAACTATTGCACGGTTTGGGGTTTGTCGGTGACGCCATCCATAAGCCGGTAAAAGAGTTTTCCGGTGGCTGGCGCATGCGTCTTAACCTCGCCCGCGCTCTGATGTGCCGCTCGGACATCCTGTTACTCGACGAGCCAACCAATCACCTCGATCTCCCGGCTATTTTGTGGCTGGAGCGATGGCTAAAACGTTACGAAGGAATTCTGCTGGTCATATCTCATGATCGTGACTTTCTGGATGAAGTCTGTACACGCATCGCACACATCGAACATCAGACGATACGCATTTTCACCGGCAACTACAGTCAGTTCGAGGCACAACGTGCTGAGCAACTTGCGCAGCAACAGTCCATGTACGCGCGCCAGCAAAAGGAAGTCAATCATATCCAGAGTTATGTGGATCGTTTCCGTTACAAAGCATCCAAAGCGCGCCAGGCGCAAAGCCGCCTGAAGATGCTCGAACGCATGACTCTGATAGCACCGGCGCATGTTGACTCGCCATTCCGTTTTCATTTCTTCGAACCGAAGAAACGACCGCGAAATCTGTTGACGTTAACCGACGTCTCCGTGGGCTATGCCGGCGGTGAGCAGGGGCCGGTACTCAGCAATATTAGGCTGAATCTTGCTGCCGGCGACCGCGTCGGACTGCTTGGCGTCAACGGCGCTGGCAAATCTACACTGGTCAAGGCACTGGCCACTGGCAGCACCCTGCTCTCCGGCGACCGCCTGCTCAGCAAAGACACCAAAATAGGTTACTTCGCCCAACACCAACTTGACCTGCTAACCCCGGAGCAGAGTCCGATTGATCATCTGCGGCTGTACGCGCCCAATGATCGCGAGTCGGAGCAACGCAACTACCTCGGCCGGTTTGGTTTCAGCGGCGAACGAATTTTTGAACCGGTAGCACCTTTCTCTGGCGGCGAAAAGGCTCGCCTTGTTCTGGCGCTGATGATCCGGCAGCAGCCGAACCTGCTGCTGCTTGACGAGCCGACCAATCATCTCGATCTCGAAATGCGCCAGGCCCTGAGTGTTGCTCTTATCGAATACAGTGGTGCACTTGTCGTTATTTCACACGACCGCCACCTTCTGCGCAGTGTTTGTGACGAGTTGCTAATTGTTCATGACGGGATCGTTGAGCGTTTCGATCGGAGCCTGGATGAGTACCCGGCGTGGCTGAAAGAACAGCAAATTCGTGAGGGGCAGCTGGATGTTTCCGGGACGGACAACGCAGATGCGCGCAAACAGCCCAGCAAAAAACAACTCCGTCAACGGGAAGCACAACGCCGCCAGCGATTGAAACCACTGCTGGACAAGGTTCGTAAGATCGAAGAGCAACTAGCCGCGAGCCGAACTGACCTGGAAGCGCTGGAAACGACCCTGGCTGACGAGTCCATCTATACAGACCCGGAGCGCAAAACTGAGCTTACCGGCCTCATCAAGGAGCAGACCTCGCTGAAATCTGCAATTGACGCTCTCGAGTGGAGCTGGATGGAGGCCAGCGAGGCGCTGGAAATTGCCGAATAACGCACTGCTGTCCCATAAACTCAAAATCGGTGCCCGGATGAAGCATCAAG
>CAYOHF010000157.1:0-6439 GCA_964403695.1 uncultured Woeseiaceae bacterium
CAGTTTTTGGCCGCTGAATAAGTTCGATTGGCTACAATTACGGATAGCGCTTTTTTGATCTTGCGAGTTTTCACAATACTGTGGGAGCGGCTTTAGCCGCGAATCGTTACCAGAGCGCAGATGATTTTTTAGCGCGCCGGTCACTTTGCAATCGGCGTTTCATTCTTTGATGAAGTTGCTGCCGCTTCTTGTCTATTCGATCCCTTCTTACAGCACTGTCATGCTGTGCATTGAATTTTGAATCATAAGCATCGCGGAAATCACAAAAATCATCATACGCTTCACGAACGTGGTGTAGCTCGCGCACAATAAGCTCTATCATGATGACGTCGTCGAGAAAGCCGATGACCGGTATGTGATCCGGAATAATATCTTCGGGATCGCCGAAATAGATGAACGTTGCGAGCAATGTTTCGCGTTCGTCTTTCGGTAACTGCCATTCTTCGTCCTGCAGCATCCTGATAAGCGATTCGAGTTGTGGAACGCGTTTTGATACGAATTCCGGAAGTGGTTCCGCGCTCTTAATGTCCGCGAGCACGTCGCCAATCGCTTCGATAATTTCGGCGTCCTCAGCATGGCGCACTGCGGCGCGCGATTTTTGCAAAGCCTGACGAAAGAACCGAAGGTCCCGGTCGCTAAGTTCAATGGAAAATCTCATACTCATTTTCTTGGTCCTGCACTGTGGAGCCGTAAGGCTAGCAAAATAATCGCGATCAGACCGTGATTAGTTTCTGTGGGATAATGACCGCTGAGAAAAAGGTGTGTTGAAATGCAAACGTCACTCGTTATTGGTAATAAGAATTATTCCAGTTGGTCACTGCGTGCCTGGCTGCTGTTAACGGAAGCTGGCATCGAGTTTTCTGAGCAACGGATTCCGCTCGATATTGACAGTACGGCGGCGGAATTGGCGCGAACTTCACCATCTGGCAGGGTTCCCGTGCTGATGCTGGGTGATGAGCTAATCTGGGATACGTTAGCAATTGCTGAAACCGTTGCTGAGCGCTGGCCAGAGAAGGAATTATGGCCTGCCGATGCCGCGGCCAGGGCGCATGCACGCAGTATCAGTGCTGAAATGCATGCAGGATTTGTGTCATTGCGTGAAACAATGCCTATGAATTGCCGCGCTATGGGGCGTAAAGTATCGATTCCGGACGATTTAGCCACAGATATCAATCGAATACTCGACATCTGGGCTGATTGTCAGCGTCGGTATCATTCCACGGGCGACTGGTTATTTGGCAAATTCAGCATCGCGGATGCGATGTATGCACCGGTGGTATTGCGTTTTCGCACCTACGGCATAAATCTCCCGGATTCGGCGAGCACCTATCCGGAACGACTGCTGAATAGCGCGGCGATGCAGAACTGGCTGGCTGCAGCAGAGTCAGAGATAGAAGTAATCAAGACAGACGAGACAGGACAATGAAAATCAGGCACTACTTATCTACGCTTTTGCTATTGAGCATGCCGTTTGGCGTGCTTGCAGAAGTCTATGAGATGCCAGCGGATGGCAATGACGTAATCGGCGCAGTGACGAAGATTGATGCTCGTGCTGAAGACACCTTGCTGGATATCGCAAGGCGCCATGGCCTCGGTTACGAAGACATCGTGCGCGCTAATCCTGATGTTGATACCTGGTTGCCGGGAGAGGGCACCGAGGTCGTGTTGCCAACCCGTTACGTTCTGCCGCCCGGACCGCGTAGCGGCATTGTGCTGAACCTTGCAGAATACCGCATGTATTATTTTCCAACGCCGAAAGCGGGTGAACCAGCTATCGTGATGACCTATCCGATGAGCATCGGTCGCATGGATTGGGAAACGCCGCTGGGTCGTACCAAGATAATTGCAAAAGTCCGTAACCCGAGTTGGTATACGCCGGCATCGGTTCGCGCCGAACACGCAGCGGACGGTCGTCCGTTAGCACGGATTGTGCCGGCCGGACCAGACAACCCGCTTGGTGAATACGCCATGCGACTTGGCTTGCCGGGCTATCTTATTCACGGCACCAATCGTCCTGCTGGTGTTGGAATGCGGGTAACGCACGGTTGTGTGCGCATGTTTCCTGAAGATATCGGCTTTTTGTTTGGCCAGGTCCAATTAAACACACCCGTACGGATTATCAACGAGCCTGTAAAGATGGGCTGGGACAACGATGAACTGGTTGTTGAGGTACACAGGACGCTGGAGTTCGTACCGCCAGCGGTTGCTGATACGGTAGAAGAGTCAGGCCAGACAGATCAGGCAGCAACAGACGCCAAAATGAACGCAGAAGAAATCGTAGTGGCACCGCCGGTACGTGATGCGATGACTGCGTTAACCGAACAGTATGTGCTGGCGACAAACTTAACGCCGGGCAGGCTTGACTGGGATGTCGCGGAACAAATGCTTGAGCGTGCCGACGGCATTCCCGCAATTGCCGGCCGTAAAATAAACGACGCCGCGACAAGCGCGGCGTCAGAATAAATCTCCAGTAGTCTTATGCTACTTGGACATTGATTTCTGGAACATACGTTCCAGACGATCACGGTTTGCATCACAGCAAGCTTGCGCTTCCGTTGCTGCTGACAAAGCCTGATCCGCCGTGCTTTGTGCACTTGCAGCTGTCTGGCTTGCGCTGTCGGCTGATGCACGAGCAGCTTCAGCTGCCGATTTGGCTGCTGCGGCATCTCTTGCTGCACCGTCTGCAGTAGCCTGTGCGGCATCAACTGCTGACTGGCTGGCGCAACCAGAGGCTACGCCCAGAATGAGCGCAATTGCGCTTACTTTTAGTACTTTCTTAATCATGATCCAAAATTCCTCTGTTGGGATAAAACTGCAGGCGCATTATTTCCTAAAGTTCCCTCAGCTTCAATGAAAATCATTGTTTTTTCAGGAATTGTCGCTGTTTGCCGACGTGATCTACTTTTTTTGCTGATGCTTTTCTTGCAGAGTTGGCAGCACAAGTTGACCGCAGTGTTCTAGATAAAATATCGATCAGCGAAGCTGAGTCGGTATGAATAAAGTTTAACTGTGAATATCAATGGTGAATGAAATCCGCTCACAGTATTGTCGACAGGGCAGCAAAAAATATCAGCGGTAACCTCGGCCATTGCATTTTCGATAGGAAAGATAAAATTGACGAAAGCATAAAGCTGTATATAATAGCAGTACTGTTTATCTATACAGGCTTTCTAACATGCGCCAACTCACTCCCCGACAAAGAGAAATTCTTGAATTAATTCAAGACTTTATCGCTGAATACGGTATGCCGCCCACACGTGCCGAGATCGCTAAAGAGCTCGGTTTCAAGTCAGCGAATGCCGCCGAGCAACATCTGCGGGCATTGCAGAAGAAGGGTGTACTGGAGTTGCTACCGGGTGCATCGAGAGGCATTCAACTTAAAGACTCTTTACGTGATCAGCTTGGCTTGCCCCTGGTTGGCAGGGTTGCTGCTGGTAGCCCGATCCTCGCCGAGGAACATATAGAGGCGCATTACAAGATCGACCAGGCATTTTTTAACCCCAAACCACACTACCTGTTGCGTGTTGAAGGCATGAGTATGCGCAATGCTGGCATCCTTGATGGTGACCTCGTTGCCGTACACCGAACGCCTGAAGTGCGCAGCCGGCAGATTGTGGTGGCCCGGGTTGAGGATGAAGTTACCGTCAAACGCTACCGCCAGGATGGCAAAATAGTCTGGTTACTGCCTGAGAATGAGGAATTTGAGCCGATCCGGGTAGATCTGAGCGAGCAGAAGATGGTCATCGAAGGTGTGGTTGTCGGCGTTATCCGTGACGGCATGCCACTTCACTAACAAATGCTTCATTAACAGACAATGCTGGCAGTGAATGATGCACTTGAGAAACTGCTGCAGAGCCCGCGTCTCTGGCGTGGATCGGCAGCTGGCGGCAGCCCGAACGGTAGTTCTAACGGTTGTTCGAACGGTAGTTCTAACAAATCGGGCTGGCAGGGTCTTGCCAGCGGTTACCCGAAGCTCGACCAGCATCTGCCCGGCGGTGGCTGGCCACAACATGCCCTGACCGAAATTCTGCTGGAATACTATGGCACTGGCGAGTTGCAGCTCCTGATGCCGGCACTGGCTCGCTTAAGCCAGCCAGAGGATGATGTAGAGGCGCGCTGGATTGCCTGGATAGCGCCACCCTTCGAACCCTATCCACCGGCATTGCTGCAATGGGGCGTCAATCTTTCCCGGGTCCTGATTGTGCGCCCCAGTAAAGCTAAAGAAGCTTTGTGGGCTGCCGAGCAGGCCTTGTCTTCAGGTAATTGTGCGGCCGTCCTGCTGTGGTCTGATGCCTTCGATGACACAACTGCCAGTCGGCGCTTACAGCTTGCTGCGGAAAAGGGACAAAGCTGGGCAATCGCCTTTCGCTCATTAAGCGTGCTGTCGCAGCCATCGGCTGCTGCTTTACGGGTTCAGCTTAAGCTTGGCGAGAAGGGCACTGATCTTGGCATTCTGAAGAGTCGCGGCGGCAGGCCCGCCGTCGTACAGGACTATGCGGGTTTATAGAGATTCCTTGTGCCTGTCTCGGATAAACCGCCTGCGATTTTGCAGGAAGCCACCCCGACTCCCTCTTTAAAGGGCAAGCAAAGCAGGCAAGGGCAGTATGGCCCGGCACCTGAACAGCAATCGCTGCTGCTGGCGCAGGCAGAGCAGGCTCACCCACCACCACTGCTGCGGGCCAATCCGGTACATCATTTGTGGCTTTGTATTTATTTGCCGGCACTGGCGCTGGAAGCAGTGAGCAATGTTCAAGAAGCCTTTGCCGTATTTGAGGACAAGCAGGGCATACGAAAAATTATACGGGTGAATGCAAAAGCCGCAGCCCTGGGTATCGGGCCGGGGTTATCGGTTAACGCTGCACTGGCACTTTTGCCGACGCTTTGTTTTGCAGAAAGAAGCCCACAGCGGGAAGCGCAGGTAGCGTGCGAGCTTGCGGGCTGGGCCGAAAAATTCACTTCTTTTGTCTGTATCGAAACAGCTTCGATGTTACTGCTGGAAATTGCCGGCAGTTTGCAGTTGTTTGGCGGCCTGAAAGCGCTACGCGAGCGCATCGTCCTGGAGCTGGAGAGTCAGGGGTTTAGTGCGGCAATCGCTATTGCGCCGACACCGCTTGCAGCCAGCTGGATGGCAAGAGCCGGGCGCAAGGTCTGTATCCGTGACCCGCAGAGTCTCGCCGGGAAGCTGGCTCCGTTGCCGCTATCCTGTCTCGACTGGCCGGATTCTGTTTGTGCCTCTTTAAGGGGTATGGGTGTTGCCTCTGTGGGTGAATGCCTGCGACTGCCGCGGCAGGGTTTTGCGAAGCGTTTTGGTGCATCAAGGTTACTGCAGCTTGACCGGGCGCTGGACCGCTTGCCGGATCCACGTGCAAGTTATCGGCTACCGGAGCGTTTTTCGGCAGAATGCGAATTAGATACGGAGCAGAGTGACAGCACCCTGTTGTTAAATGCCTGCCAGGAACTGCTGGTCAGGCTGGAAAAGTTTTTGCTCACGCGGCAAATGGCGGTGCAACATGTGCAGTTCAGTTTTTTTCACCTGCGAACACAGGCAACGCATTTAGCATTAGGTTGTGTGCAGGCCGATCGGGCTGTGCAGCATTGGTATGATTTGCTCAGCATAAAATTCGAGCGCCTGGATTTGCCCGAACCGGTCATCGCCATTCAACTCAGCGCCGGCCAGGGCCAGCCTTTTTTTGCCGGGACCCGCACCCTGCCTTTCAGCGATCAGGTGGCACGGCAACAAAACACGTCACTCACACAACTTGCAGAACGCCTGGGTGCGTATATCGGTGAAGAATCGGTCCACGGTGTTATGACGGTTGCCGAACATCGCCCGCAATATGCGTGGCGCTGTCGGAATGCAGTTGCAGAAGTGCCGCACTGTGCCAGTGTGCCGGGTTACGAGGACGCGGATTTATCGCAGTTAACAGAGATGCAACGTAGTAACAGCCTGATGTTGCGCCGGCCTTTGTGGATGCTGCGCGAGCCTGAGTTGCTTCCGACCAGGCAGGACCGGCCTTTTTACCAGGGCACTTTAACCTTGCTCGATGGACCTGAACGCCTGGAAACAGGCTGGTGGGATGATGCAGGTATCGCGAGAGATTATTTTGTTGCCCGTAATGTAAAAGGTGTACATCTGTGGGTGTACCAGAATCGCAGCAGGGAGGATGGTGCCTGGTATTTGCATGGAATATTCGGATGATGGCCTATGCCGAATTACATGCACTAAGCAACTTCACATTCCTCAGGGGTGCGTCTCACCCGGAAGAACTTGTAGAGACCGCCGCACAACTGGGTTATGCGGCGTTGGCGATCACGGATGAATGTTCAGTCTCGGGTATTGTTCGTGCACATGTCACTGCGAAAGACTGTGGGCTCAAAAAACTGATCATCGGTTCGGAATTCCGGCTCGACGGCGGTCTGAAACTCGTCGCGCTGGCAC
>CAYOHF010000158.1:0-6418 GCA_964403695.1 uncultured Woeseiaceae bacterium
GGGCGGGCTCCTACATTGCTAATTAGCAATGTAGGAGCCCGCCCAGCGGGCGATAATATTGCGCCAACGCCTCAGCCTACGACCAGGAAAATAGTCTTTATGGGACAGCAGTGTGCATGACTGGGATTTATTACTGACAGACGTGCACATTGCGACGATGGCCGCCAACAGTGGGCCATACGGCATAGTCGAGAATGCGGCGTTGGCCATCGCGGCAGGCAAGATCGCCTGGCTTGGCAGCGCGACTGATGTACCGGCAGCTAACATCAAAGAGACCCGATCGCTGGACGGCCGCTGGCTGACCCCGGCGCTGATCGACTGTCACACGCATCTCGTCTTTGCCGGCAATCGTGCCGGCGAATTCGAACAAAGGCTCACGGGAGTTTCCTACGAGGAGATTGCGCGCGCTGGTGGCGGCATCATGTCGACGGTCAATGCCACGCGAGCGGCGAGCTCTGATGACCTCATTGGTTCGGCCAGGAAACGCATTCAGGCCTTGCAGAGCGAAGGCGTTGCAACGATCGAGGTCAAGTCCGGTTACGGACTCGACGTCACGAACGAGTTGCGAATGCTCAAAGTCATTCGTACGTTGGCAGACAGCGCCAGACTAACCGTGCGCAGTACTTTTCTCGGCGCACATGCGGTGCCGCCGGAATTCAAAGGGAAAACAGATCAGTACGTTGATCTGGTCATCAACGACATGTTGCCGGCGGTCAGTCAGGACGGGCTTGCAGATGCTGTTGATGCCTATTGTGAACGAATAGCGTTTTCCACCGAGCAGGTAGCGCGAATTTTTGCAGCGGCTACTGAACTCGGACTCCCGGTTAAGCTGCATGCAGATCAGTTGAGTAACGGTGGCGGTGCGGAACTGGCGGCTAGCTTCAATGCGCTTTCTGCAGACCATCTGGAGTACACACCTGCCAACGGCATCAGAGCATTGGCAGAATCCGGCACCGTCGCAGTTTTGTTGCCCGGCGCGTTTCTTACGCTTGGGGAAACGCAATTACCTGCTGTCGATCAACTGCGAGACAGCAATGTCGCCATTGCAATTGCGACCGACTGCAACCCTGGTACCTCTCCGCTTTGTTCACTACGCACAACTATGACGCTTGCGACCAGTTTATTTCGACTGACGCCGGAAGAGTGCCTTGCCGGCGTAACCAGAAATGCTGCGGCAGCGCTCGGCCTGAGTGACGATCGCGGTACCCTTGAACACGGCAAACGCGCTGATATTGCGGTGTGGGATATCGATCATCCGCGGGAATTATCCTATTGGATCGGCATGCATGAATTGACGGAGTTGCTGGTTGCCGGCGAGACGTTATGAGCCTGGTTTTTTGTCACGGTGTGCAATGATTGCTGAAACACCGGCATAGGTAGAAACACAATAAGGGACCAGATAGGTCAGCGGTATCTTCCACGCAGCAGCCGCGGGCAAACTGCCACCAATAATTGCATCTCCCTGATTGACCGCAACCAGAATCGTCCCCACGATCAGTGAAACTTTCAGACCCCGAACCACCACTTCCCTGTCAAACGCCACTGTCAGCCATTCTTTCATCGGACATTTTCTCTTGTGTGCTGTGATTTCACCTTTGAAGCACCTATTCTGCGCGATCACCGCTAATTCTCAAACCGTATGTCGACCTTATTCCAATGAACACTGAACTGGCTACAAAGCGAAGATTCGTGCTGGTGCTTGGCCTGTTGACCGGTCTCGCCGCGGTATCTATTGATATGAGTCTGCCGGCCATACCGGAGATGGTGCGTAGTCTCGGGACCAATATGCAGACAGGCCAGCAGATCGTTGGTCTGTTCATTGCCGGCATTGCGCTTGGGCAGCTTCCCGCCGGGCTGATGTCGGATCGTTACGGGCGCATGCCGGTGCTGTATGCAGGTGTCGGAATTTTTGTGCTGGCCGGTATTGCCAGTGCGTTTGCCAGCAACATTGAACTCATCCTTATTGCACGGTTTATCCAGGGCGTCGGGGCATCCGTAGGTGTCGTCGTTTCGCGAGCTATTGTTCGCGACATCACCAGCGGTAAGCAGGCGGCACGAATGTTGTCTGTAATGGTTATGATTTTCACCGCGGCGCCGATGCTGGCGCCTGTTATTGGCGCATTGCTCGTTACCCACTATGGGTGGCGAATGCCATTCGTTGCCGTCACGATCTTTGGCGCGCTGATTTTCTTTAGCGTCAGTTCGGTGCTTCGAGAAACACATGTGCCAAGCAGGGAACATCACATCGTTCGCCACCTTGTCATGAGTATCGTTGAGTTTTTCGGCCACCGACAAAGCATTCTTGGCGTTTTGCTGGTTCTGCTACCTGCGGCGGGGTTTATGGCACTGATCACTGGCTCAGCTGCGTTGATCATCGATGTCTATGCTATCGACGTGCGTTATTTTGGTTACATTTTTGCGTTGGCCGGGTTGGCGATATTGACGGGGTCAATGTTGAACAGGCATCTTCTGCAGCGCTTTAGTGGCATGCAGATGATGGCGCTTGGGGCCGGGCTGATTGGTGTTGCCGGCGTGCAGATGCTGGTTTTTGCCTGGTTGGGGCAGCCGAATTTCAGCTGGCTCTGGGGGACTGTATGCCTGTTTATGATTGGTACCGGTTTCTTGATGCCAAATGCTACTGCGCTTGCGCTTGATCCGGTACCGAAGGTTGCGGGTGTTGCGGCTTCTATTCTCGGTACGATTCAGAATACGGCGGGGGCGACCAGTGCGATTGTTAGTAGTGCGCTGTATGACGGGACGATTCTTAATATGGTTTTGTTTATGGGTTTTTTTGGGGTTGCTACTTGTGTGACGTTTTTGTTGCGGCATTTGGTACTTGGGGATCGGCCGTTGTTTGTCGAGTGAGGGGTTGTTTGGGCAGAAGCATAGCCGTCACCTGATCGAAGGGGGCTTGTGGGTTTCGATAGGGTTGCGCGCTTCGGACCTTGGGGGTAAATGAGAAAACTTCGTTTTCACTTTTTTATGCTGTCTTCCATCACAGCATGAAATCTGGTCAGGGTTTTTCGGTGGTAATTTCTGTGACTTCTTTTCTGGACTGGGTTGGTAGAACTTTTGGGTAGCCGTACCAGATGATACCGACGATGAATTCTTTGTCAGGGTTGATTTCGAGTAAATCGAAGAAACGCTGGTCGCGGGTGATCAGGCCTGTGGTCCATTTCGACGCTATGCCGGCTTCTGATAGATAGAGCGTAAGGTTTTGGATGGCGCAGCAGCAGCTTGCGTAGTCTTCCTGCTGCAGTAGCTCGTCACCTGATTTCTTGCAGGTAACCAACAGCCAGCCTGGAATTGCTGCAGCGGAGGTAGCTTTGAATTCGGCTAGTTCTGCGGATTTGGTTTCTGTGATAATTGTGCGCAGTAACTCAATGCTTGCCGCTATGGTCTGGTCGCCCAGCATGTAGAAATGCCACGGTTCGGTCAGGTGGTGGTTTGGTGCCCATCGTGCAAGTTCTATCGCATCCAGAACCAGTTGTTTGCTTACTTTCTGACGCAGGAAAAGTTTGGTGGTACGACGCGAACGGATGCGTTCCGCGAGGACACGCAGGTTTCTTGATTCGCCATCCGGTACTATTTCCGCCATCGGGCTCTATGCTCTCTTGATGATCATCGCGATGCCCTGCCCTACGCCGATGCACATTGTGCACAGCGCGTAGGTGCCTTTAGTGCGTTGTAGCTGATACGCCGCTGTGGTGACGAGTCGCGCACCGGACATACCCAGTGGGTGACCCAGTGCTATCGCGCCGCCGTTGGAATTTACGTGCTCGGCATCATCATTTATTCCCAGGTCGCGCAATACGGCCATGCCCTGTGCTGCGAATGCTTCGTTTAGTTCGATTACGTCCATCTTGTCGAGGTACAGATCTGCAAGTTGCAGGACTTTTCTGCTGGCGGGTGCTGGTCCGATACCCATTACACGTGGCTCAACGCCTACCGCAGCCCACGCAACGACGCTGGCCAACGGATTGAGGTTATGTTTTTGCAGGGCGTCGTCAGATGCAATCAGCAAGGCGCATGCACCGTCATTAATCCCGGATGCATTCCCTGCGGTTACCGTGCCATCACTTGTAACAATTGGTTTTAATTTCTCCAATCCTTCAATACTGGAATTGGCACGTGGATGTTCATCCGTATCAACAATAAGTGGCTCGCCACGACGTTGCGGCACGCTGACCGGAACGATTTCTTCGCTGAGTCGCCCTGAAGCGATCGCCTCTGCGGCTTTTTGCTGACTGCGCAATGCGAACTGATCCTGATCAGCTCTTGATACATCGAAATCAGCGGCAACATTTTCGGCGGTTTCTGCCATCGAGTCGCTGCCGTACTGCTGCTCGAGTTTTTTGTTAATGAAACGCCAACCCAGCGTGGTGTCATATATTTCTGCATTGCGGCTGAACGCTGCGCTTGATTTGGCCAATACAAACGGTGCCCGCGACATTGATTCAACGCCACCGGCAATGATGAGATCTGCCTGGCCAGCCTGAATGGCATGCGCCGCATTACCGACCGCATTCATGCCGGAACCGCACAAGCGATTTACTGTGGCCGCCGGTACCGATGGCGGCAATCCGGCCAGCAACGCGGACATTCGGGCAACATTACGATTGTCTTCACCGGCCTGATTGGCGCAGCCATACACAAGATCATCAATTTCTTCCGCGTTGAGGCCTGGGTTACGTTCGAGCAGAGCTCTTATCGGGATCGCACCCAGGTCATCTGCACGGATGCTCGACAAAGCACCACCGTAACGACCGATTGGCGTGCGAACGGCGTCGCAAATCCATGCGTTTATTGTCGTAGCTATGTGGATTCTCCCATCGCTGCGGTTGCTCCGGTACTTTTGCTATCAGAACCTTTTTCGTATTTCCGGCCAAGATACAGGCCGGTGATTGCCCAGAGCAACGCAATCCCCGCCCCTATAGCGGCAACGACGCCCAGTCCGAGTCCGAGTCCTGCTGTTAATCCGGCGAATGCCCATCCTGTAATAGTGTCCCCACCACGATAGACGACGATATCAATCACGGGCTTGGCCTTGAAGCGCGTCTCCCGATCGACAACGGTGTACAACATTTCCCGGCCGGGACGTGTAACAGAATAATTGCCACCCTTGAGGACAATTTGTGCGGCGATAATCGCCGCCATGATCGGGTTAACGGCAACAACCAGCAGGCCAACGGCGACGAGGACCGGGATTAACGCGAGCGTCTTCGCCAATCCAAGTTTCGTCGTGATCCGACCGGTTGCGAACCAGGCCGTCGCGATCGCAATAACATTAATCGAGGTATTGATACCGGCCCAGATCGTAGTTCGCTCGTCGCGGGTAAAGACCTCGAGGATATTCTTTAGCTCGAAGTAAACGAATGAGCCAACGGCTGTATAGAGCAGTATGAAAACCGCGATACCCAGCAAATACGGATTTTTGAACAACAGCGTGAAACCCGCAAAGGGGTTGCCACCTATCGATTGTTGCTCGTTAAGATCAACCTGGACGTTTTCATTGCCTAGTTCGGTGACCTTCAGTTTTTGCAAATAGCCGAGCGCAGGAATTATCCCAACTAAAACTGCAGCGGCGATCAGCATGAGGTTCTGCGTGCCAATGACGTTTGCCAGGAAAAGTGGCACCGTTGATCCTGCCAGCGTCCCGATACTGGCTCCACTGGCTATGAATGCGAATAACCGTGGCGCCTGTGCCTTGGAAAACACATCGGACATCAGGCTCCAGAAAACGGAAATGTGGAAAAGCGAAAATACGCTGATCCATACGTAGAACGATTTTTCTATATAAACAGCGTTTTCTACGGCTGAACTGCCTACATAAAATGCGAGGAAGGAAAATGCGAAAAAACCGTATAGGCCCGGCACCAGGTATTTAAAACGAAGCCGCGCTACAGCAATTCCGTAAATACTGACGGCTAGCGCGCTAATGAAGAAATTGATGGTCCAGAGTGTGGCGACCTCCGGATCTGACCAGTCGCTGGCCATTGCGTCACGAACCGGCTTTAGAATGTTGTACGCAAACATGAGCATGAATAGAAAGGCAAAAGACAAGACTGTCGCCCGAATTTCATTGGCTTCAACTTTCGTTGCTGCCCGAACTATACGAGTAATTGGCCCATTGCTGTCCGTCGTCATCGTACTTTTTCCCCGGGGTCAGATCTGACCGGGTACTAGACTGCCACAGAAAGGACATAGCCGGCCACTCTGGCTGGCAACCACATGCGAAATACTTCTCTGAATCACTGCTGCCCCATAAACCAAAAAAATCGGCGCCCGGATGAAGCATCAGATTGATTTGAATAGGCCGCAATCGCCCGTGCCGATAGACGGATAATCACGTGGATCCAGAACGTGTATCTATCGTACGGCGGGCTCCTACAATACTAATTAGCAATGTAGGAGCCCG
>CAYOHF010000159.1:0-6377 GCA_964403695.1 uncultured Woeseiaceae bacterium
TAAAACTTTCTTCAGACAACTAATTTCAGGATCAATTGATGATTTCGACGCAATTCAACCACCCGCAAAAACTCTCGTTAACAACACTACTGGCGTTATTTCTATGTACAGCCACCATCGCCCAGGAAGACACGAGCCATGAAGTTCTGGCGCGGTATACAACAGAGATCGCAGCGATCAACGCAGATAGCAAGGTCAAAGCGGCAATGGAGCATGTTCTCGCCATTGAATCTCAATCACGGCGGGACCTGATCGAGCTGACCGAAATACCTGCACCGCCTTTCGAAGAACAGGCACGTGCTGAACGTTTTGCTGAGATGCTAAGAGAAGCAGGCCTCACAGACGTGACGATCGACGCGGTTGGCAATGTGATAGGCCGTCGTCCGGGGCGCGATGGTAAGAGGGTCGTTGGTTACAGCGCGCACCTCGATACGGTATTTCCGGCCGGCACAGATGTAACCGTGCGTTACGACGACGAGAAAATGTACGCACCCGGTATTGGCGACAATACGCGTGGCCTGGTCACCATACTTGGTGTTTTGCGCGCACTGGAAAAAGCCAATATCGAAACTGAGGCCGATGTGCTCTTCATAGGTAACGTCGGCGAGGAAGGACTTGGCGACCTGCGCGGCGTCAAACACCTTTTTCGTGATGGCGCAGACAAGATCGACGCACTGATTGCTGTCGACGGTGGCGAAACGAATCGTATCGTCTTCGGCGGCGTCGGTTCACACCGCTACCGTGTCACTTTTCATGGCCCGGGCGGACATTCCTGGGGTGCCTTTGGATTGGCAAATCCGCATCATGCATTGGGCCGCGCCATCGCCCTCTTTGACGAGAACGCGCCGACCGTTACTACGGTAGGCGAGAAAACCAGCTACAACATTGGTGTTATCGGAGGCGGGACATCGATCAACTCAATCCCGTTCGAATCGTGGATGCAGGTCGACATGCGTTCCGGCAGCCAGCCAAAACTGGATGACATCGATGCCGTATTGAAAGCGGCCGTCGAACAGGCGTTGCAGGAAGAAAACAAGGCCAGGCTGGACGGACCCGAACTAACGGTTACTGTGGAGCGCGTCGGGACGCGCCCGGCAGCAGAAGGTGATCCACTTTCACCGGTTGTGCAACGCGCCATGGCGGCAACCCAGGCGTTCGGCATCGAGCCCAAACTGCAGATTTCATCCACGGATGCCAACCTGCCAATTTCAAAGGGAATTCCAGCCGTCACCATGGCCCGTGGCGGCATAAGCGGCAGCGCGCACGCCCCGGAAGAATGGTGGCAGAACCTCGATGGCCACGTAGGCATGCAAATCGGAATCCTGACCCTGCTGGCAGAAGCCGGCTTCGTGGACTAACAAAGCCAGGAAAAGCGCAATCAAAAATCGTAGCAAACCCACCTAACCAGACTGTCAAAAACTGTAGCAAGGGCCCGTAGGAGCCCGCCGCGCGGGCGACAAACAATTGTCCCACAGGACAATTGTTTGCAAAGCACCAACCCACCACACCCACCAACTATCGCCAAACCAAAAACAAAACCACCACCACACCCCCGCGCCATATCAACCAATACCCGCCAAGACCGCTTCCAACGCATGCGCAAAAGAATCAATATCACTGGCAGTATTGAAATAACCAGTCGACACCCGTAAGGCAAACGATTCCTCAGACGACCGGCCTGAAGAACCGGCGTTAGCAAAGCCGATCGACCGCACCTGGATATTTCTTTCCAACAATTCCCTGACAACCCGGTCAGCGGTTTTCTTATCGCGAAACACAGTCTCCGGCCGGTCCCATCTGAATGGAAAGAACACAGTCATTCCGGATAACAAATCGCTGTCAGAATGAGGTGAGACAATGCTATGTGGCGCCCGCGACAGAATAGTGTCTTTTACTTTTCGTGACAGCCCGAGTATGTGCTTTTCAATTTGTGCCGGGCCCCCCACATCTACGGCAAAATTCAGCGCACTAATCATTGCTGCAAAACCGGGAGTGTTGCTGCAACCTCTCACCTGAAGTGCCTCTGCCATGGGGAAGCAGGCCTCAGTTTCACTGTCGCAGCTCGTGTACTGTCCCATTCGCTGTGAAATCGTTGGGTAAAACTCTGGTGGCCGTATGTTTTCGTTGCGGATGTAGAGCACACCGGTGCTCGGCGGACCGTTCAGCCATTTATGACCCGGACAGGCATAAAAATCGCAGTCTTGTATATTATCCGCGCTGCTGGTCAGATCGATCATACCCATTGCCTGGGCTCCGTCGACTACCAGGTAACGGATATCGAGTTCATCAGCTTTCTGTCGCAGCGCTGCAAGCGGCAGACGTACGCCGGTTGAGGGATAGACATGGGAAACGCACAGAGCTCTGGCTCCCCTTAGCCTGGGCGAATCCGGAAACAGCGTATCGAGAAGCGCTTTCGAGTCCATCCCCTTAAGCGTTTCGGCAGCTGGAAAGGGCTGTGTTTCTACTCGCAGTCCAGTTCTTTCCTGCAGAATCTGCAGTGGCGATTTTATTGCGTTGTGTTCGTGATTGGTCGTGACAACGCTATCGCCGGGACGAAAATTCAGCCCCATCAGCGTCATGCTCAAGCCCATCGTAGTGTTGTCAGTGAGGCATATGTTGTTCTTACCAACGTGCAGAAATGCAGCAACTTTCTCGCGATTCAGTTCCTGGTGTTTGCCGAGGACCCGATCAGTCTCGTAAGACGTAGTGGGATCACTCGCCCACTTATTAAAACCATCCCGTAAAGTAGCAAGGACGCACTCAGGCATTGATCCTTCGGTGCCATTATTCAGATAAATGAAGTCAGGCGGCAAAGCAGAAAATTTGCAGTGCTCTGCAAGAGAAGCTGCTTCGCCGACATTCTCAGAAAATGCTTCTTTGGTGGCTATGCCGCCCGCCAGGGCAGCGCCGGCAGCACTTGCGATTTTCAGAAAGTCTCTTCGCGTTGAGAATTTATCAGAGGCCGGATTTGGCTCATGTAATTTCATAGTTACTTACACTCCCATACTATCGCGTCAGGCTAAGAGATTCGGCGACAGGTGCTTGTCTATTAACGTCGAATCTGACGAATGTGCCTTCAGTGCGCACGCCCGCAGACGAAAAACATCCGTTGGTTTTTTATTGAGTCCCGGCAATGTCAATGATTGTGTACCAGAGAAATTGCACGAACTGCTGCATCGACTCCTCTGCTATTCGTTCATCGTCACCGTGCAGACCGCGACCACCGCTCAAGTCTTCCTTAGTTGACACCGGGCCGATGCCATAGGCTGCCATACCTTTCGCACGAACCATTGCCATGTCGCTGGCTCCTGTTGACATGATCGGCAGAACAGTCGTCTCCGGGTACATCCGTGTCGCAACATTCTCCAGGCTTTGGAACATCTCGCTATCGATCGGCGAGGGACCTGCCGCGGGCCGGTAAATCGGTTCCGGTACGATTTCTACGCGCGGGTCATCGATGACATCGGCAAGCATTTGGTAGAAAGCATCGACATCCTCATCCGGCAGCATGCGTATGTCGAGAACAGCGGTCGCTTCTGAAGGGATAACATTATTTCGAAAACCGGCATTCATCATCGTTGGCACAACCGAGGTACGCAGCACAGAGTTGTGATACGGAAACGTCTTCACAAAATGCTGTGCAATGGCATCGGTCTCATCTGCATTGCCGATATTTCGGTATCGCCAGGCGTCCTCCGCATCGGATATGGTTGCGAGCCGCTCAAAATACATCCCGGTTATATCGTTGAGGCGTATTTGGGTTTTCCACGCTACAGCTTTCGCAACGGCATTGGCGAGAAGTGCTACCGCATTGTCCGCAAGTGGCATCGAACCATGCCCGGCCGTACCACGCGCCACGAGCGTTGCTCGTCGTGCCACTTTCTCCGCCGCCTGGATGCTGACGGTCTTGACGACGCCATCTTCGAGAATGCCGCCGCCAAGCTCGGCAAGGCAGAACTCGGCATCGATAACATCCCAATGTTTTTCAACCATGAAGCTGATGCCGACCTGGGGTGTTCCTTCTTCACCTGCCTCGGCCAGGAAAATGATGTCGCGATCGAGTTCGACGCCATAGCGCTTGAGCATCAACATGACCATCAGCCCGGCGGTTACGTTGTCCTTGTCATCCAGAGTGCCACGACCGTAAACATAGCCGTCCTTACGGGTGGCGCCGAAGGGATCTTCAGTCCAGCGGTCTCGCTGCACGCCCACCACATCGGTATGGGCCATGATCAGGATGGGGCGTTTGGAGCCGTTACCCTTGATGCGGGCGACGAGATTGGCCCGGTCAGGGTCCAGCGCGTACAACTCTGAGTCAATGCCCTCACTGGCCAGCACAGCCTGCAGATAATTTGCGGCTTCAGTTTCGTTGCCAGGTGGATTGGACGTATTGATCTGCACGAGATCCACGAGATGCTGGATTGCCTGGTCGTCAATTGCATCCCAGTCGACCAGGTACTGATCCTGTGGAAATCCGTACACCGGAAGTAACAAAAGAATCCAGCCTATGAACGTGCGCATTGTAATCCTCCGATCAGCGAACCTGACGTTTACGTCGATCGCTCTTTGTTGTCAATTAAAATGTCAGGTGCCAAATCGAATCTTTAGAAGAGATAGCCATAAATGTACCCTGCACTCATGGCCATACCCAAAATCACGGCAAAAAAAGTTAGGATCATCTGATTCCTAAAAATTGATTTAAGCAAAATAACTTCTGTCGAACGAGCTCCGGCACTGCCAGTTTTAAGGGCCATTAATGCGCCCAGGTCCATTCTTTTTGCCGCCAGTGCTGCACTAATTAGGTATCACGACTTCCGCTCGAAGTTAGAGTGGAATACCAATAATGGCTGCAATCGGTACAGCAAACGGGTTGCTGTCACTAGCGACACGAGCGATAAACTCAGTTGGCATAAAGCCGTAAATCATGGAGCCCAGCGCAATGCCGCCGATCAAATATGGCAACACTGTCTTAAAATCTTTCCAGGTAGCCAGCCATATTTTTTCCCATTTATTGATCGGTGCTTTTGTGCCTGGACAGCCACTTGAGCAGCCGGCTGATTCAGGTTCTGCAAAAGCCTCACTCTTGATGTACCTCTCAAAACCTAACTTTTCCAAACTGTAGCCAGCAACAATGGACACACTCAGCGCAACAAGAAAGTAGAACAAGGTGACGTTCAGGCCGAGGGTTACAGCAAACAGACCTATGATGATGGGATTCAACAGTGGGCTGGCAAACAGGAACACCATCATGGGCCCAAACCCAGCCGCAGCTCTTAATAAACCCTTCAGGAACGGGATGGTTGAACAGGAGCAAAATGGTGTAATTGCTCCCAGTAACCCGGCCACAACATATCCCTTACCGTTTTTGCTGCTCAGTATGCTTTGGATTTTGCTCGGCGGTATGTGCTCCTGTAAAACACCGACCTGATAGCTGATAACAAGAAACAAAACAGTCAGCTCAACGGCGAGAAATGCAAACATATTTAGCGCTTCTATTAGCATTTCGGTGGTGATTGTCATTATCTATATTTCGATATTTCTAGAATCAACGAAAGATATGTATCAGACTCGCTGCAGTCAAGATATTTCGAGTAATATCGAAATATTGAATTAAATGGTGGATGCAATGGAAATCGAAATCGCGGCCAAAATAATGAAAGAACTAGGCCACCCGACGCGACTCGCGATTTTCAGGCGTTTGGTCAAATCCGGGTATCAGGGTTTGGCGGTAGGTGTAATCCAGGAAGATTTAGACATCCCGGGCTCCACGCTGTCACACCATCTATCAAGACTGGCCTCAGCAGGATTGATCGAACAGCGACGAGAAGGACGCGTTCTCTATTGTGTTGTGAAGTATGCACAGCTAGAGGCTGTAATTAATTTTCTACAAGATGAATGTTGTGCAGACGCGGATGGGGAACGGTCTGCCTAACGACGGCGAAGAGGGTCGTAGGATGCAAAAACTCCATTGGTCAAGAATCGTAGTAAACCCACCTTACCCGACTGTCAAAAACTGTAGCAAACCCACGTAGGAGCCCGCTGTTCGATAGATGCTTTCCTAAATTCCGGAGTTACTCGATCTATCGGCACGGGCGACAAACAATTGTCCTACAGGACAATTGTTTGCAAATCACCAACCCACCAATCCCGCTCAAAAAACTCCACCATCTTCGAACGAAGTGGTCAGGAGTTCGAATCTCGCCGCGCACGCCACTGCTTTAAAGTTAGATCAAGCAGTTAGTGCCTCAGGCGCTAGCTGCTTTTTTTTTCGAAACGATCGATGCTATCTATTCAATTCGGCACGTTTTAGTCCGAGATATGCGCAAGATCGGGTCCGGATCACGCATTAACCCGGCCTAGATTCATTCAACGCCAAT
>CAYOHF010000160.1:0-6309 GCA_964403695.1 uncultured Woeseiaceae bacterium
GAATGGGGCTGAGATGATTTTCAATCTCATTTCCAGTTTTAGTCACTTGTCAGAACAAAAACTAGATCAGTTGGCTAAAATACTGTCTTTGAATTCGAAGTTTTACGCTGACACCATTTACTAATTTCACAGGGCATGAACTGCATGATTACCAATTGTCAAAATCGTTTCATTATTCTCTGGCTTGTTCTTTCATCGTCCATTGGTTTCGCACAAGATGAAGAAGTGCCTGCCGTGTCACAGGCCCCGCTCGAGGCGATGCAACGCCTTGCACCATTCGCAGGCGAATGGGATATGACGGTTTATGTCACGGCTGATGATGGTGAGACGTGGGATGCAACGCCAAAGCAAATCGTGAACCTGCAATTTGTGCACAAAGGATTCATGCTAGAAGAAATTCCGGCGCAGCTGGATGGCCCCGGGTTTCATATGCGTACTTACCTGGTCTACGACCAGTACCGCAAGGTCTATAGGAAAGCGGCGCTCGATGACGTGTGGGGCATACTCGACCTCTATGAAGGCGAAATCGAAGATGATCGGCTGGTGCTAACCAACCTTGAGTCGGGAACCTTCTTTCCGTTAGAGGATGGCAAGTGGCGTGGCTTCAGGCTGACCTTGGAACTGAAGCCCGACAGACGCTGGATGTGGATCGAGAAGACGGATGACGAAGGTGAGTCGTGGCAACATGCGTTTAAAGCGGAATATGTGAGGCGCGTAGAGTCGTAGAATCTCGCCGGAATTGCTTTCCGAAAACTGACCCGGCACCTTTTATTAGGTGGCTTGCTTCTGCCTGACGTCTTCCCAGAGCCTGGAATAAACATTCGCAAAGAACCGGCTTATTAAGCTCGCCCCCTTCCGGCTATTTTTAACTGCGCTTACTTCGTGACATGATCGGGGTTCGACGATTGGATGGATCGATATGAAATACGAATCACCGAAGAGCACTCGCGAGGCCGTCGCACTGATGGCTGGTGCCAAAGGCAGCACTTTTCTACTTGCCGGTGGAACGGACCTGCTGGTGCGCATGCGCGGAGAATTCATAGAGCCGAACCTTGTGGTCGACATCAAGCGAATCCCGGGCTTTCAGGAAATCACCAGGAAGGCGTCCGGATTCAGCATTGGTGCTGGCGTGACGTGCGCGCAACTCGGGCGCAACAAGGCGCTGCTCAGGGCCTGGCCCGGGGTTGTCGAGGCGGCGCAATTGATTGGTTCCGATCAGATCCAGGGTCGTTGCACGATTGCCGGCAATCTTTGCAATGCGTCACCGGCTGCCGATAGTGTGCCGGCGTTGGTCGCAGCAAAGGCGAAAGCCGTCATCGTGGGACCGGGTGGAACTCGCAGAACAGCCGTTGAGAACATCCTTACCGGGCCGGGCAAGACCAGTCTCGGCAAGGGCGAGATCGTAAAAGCGATTATCCTGCCTGATCGACCGGCGAAGTCGGGCGACGCTTACCTGCGATTTATCCCGCGTAGCGAAATGGACATCGCCGTTTGCAGTGCCGGCGTCAGCCTGACGCTGGGACCGGGTAACGTCGTGAAGCAGGCGCGCGTGGCGTTGGGCGCGGTCGCGCCGACCGTCGTGCTGGTGCCGAAGGCGGCACGGGCCATTGTGGGCACGCGTCTGGATGATGCTGCACTGAAGAAACTGGCCGCTGCCTGTGAGGCGGCGTGTTCACCGATCGATGATAAACGCGGAACGGTGGAATATCGCACCGAGGTCGCCGGGGTATTGGCTCGCCGCGCAGCCACCATTGCCTTCGAGCGCGCACGGAGAAAACGATGAAAGGAATTGCAGTTTCGACGACGGTCAATGGCGACGCCGTCGAATACGTGTGTCACGGCCGCGAGACACTACTCGATGTACTGCGCAATCACCTCGGCCTGATTGGCGCGAAGGAAGGATGCGGCACCGGCGACTGCGGCGCCTGCAGCGTGATGCTCGACGGAGAACTCGTCTGTTCCTGCCTGGTGCTCGGTGCCGAGATGGAAGGGCGCACGGTCGAAACGGTTGAAGGATTGGCCGACGGCGACAAGCTGCATCCGTTGCAACAACGCTTCCTCGACGGTGCCGCCCTGCAATGCGGTATCTGCACGCCCGGCTTCCTGATCGCGGCAAAGGCTTTGCTCGATCGCAACAACAATCCGAGTGAGTCCGAGATTCGATACGCGCTGGCGGGCAATCTTTGTCGTTGCACGGGTTACGACAAGATCGTGCGCGCCGTTAGTGCCGCAGCAGGGGACATGCGGCGACAGCAAAAGGCGCAGGCTAAGCACAGAGCGAACAAATAGGACGGGGGTTTTCAGGTGAAACACGACAGCAAGTTCACAAATCAGAAATTCAAACTCGTCGGTACGCGGGTAACGCGTCCGGATGGCGTTGACAAGGTGACCGGACGCGCGCGCTACGGCGCGGATACGTTTGCACCGGGACAGCTGGTGGGCGTGATCCTGCGCTCGCCGCATGCACACGCGAAGATTCGCAGTATTGATACAACACGAGCCGAAAAGCTCAAGGGTGTCAAAGCCGTCATCACGAGCGCGGACCTGCCGGATCTCACCGACGGTGATGGCGAGCTCTACGACATTCTCGAGAACTGTATGGCGCGCGACAAGGCGCTCTACGATGGGCACGCCGTCGCCGCGGTGGCGGCGAGCGACGCCGAAACGGCGCGCAAGGCACTGCAACTCATCAAGGTCGACTACAAGATATTGCCGCACGTGACCGACGTCGACGAGGCCATGAAAGCGGACGCGCCGATCATCCAGCCGCGGGTGAAAACGAAGGACAAGCCGGGCAAACCGACCAACATTTCCCGTGTGTCGACTTACGGCCACGGCAATGTCGAGGCGGGCTTCGAGCAAGCCGACATCGTTATCGAAAAAAGCTACAAAACCGAGCAGGTACACCAGGGCTATATCGAACCGCATGCCTGCCTGGCAAGCATGGGCCCCGACGGGAAGGGCGAGCTTTGGGTCACTACGCAGGGCCAGTTTGCGTTCCGCAATACCTGCGCTGCCTTGCTTGGCATGGAGATTTCGCAACTCAAGGTGACGCCATCCGAGATCGGCGGCGGCTTCGGTGGCAAGACCCATGTTTGGGCCGAGCCGGTCGCGCTCGCACTGTCACGGAAGGCCAATCGGCCGGTCAAGCTGGTGATGAGTCGCGAAGAGGTTTTCCGTGCATCCGGACCGGCGTCGTCAACATCAATCGACGTTAAACTCGGCGCCACCCGCGATGGTCGCATCGTCGCGGCACAGGCGGCGCTTCGTTACAGTGGCGGTGCTTTCCCTGGCATCTGGGCGGAGATCGGCGCGATGGCAGCGTGGGCTTGTTACGACATCGAAAATGTCCAAAGCGTCGGCTACGACGTCATCGTCAACCGGCCGAAGGTTGCGGCCTACCGGGCGCCTTCAGCGCCGATGGCCGGCTTCGCAGTCGAGAGCACGGTCACGCTGATGGCCGACGAACTTGGCATAAATCCTGTCGACTTTCGTCTAAAGAATGCGGCGCGTGAGGGTACGCGGGCGTCTTACGGTCCGACTTACGGTCCGATCGGGATCGCGGCGACGCTCGAAGCGGTGAAGAAGCATCCGCACATGCGCGCGCGTCTCGGCAAGAACCAGGGCCGCGGTATGGCCTGCGGTTTCTGGTTCAATTTCGGCGGCCAGACCTGCTCTGACCTCGCAATTGGTGGCGATGGCACAGTCGCGCTGAGCGTAGGAACAATCGATGTTGGCGGTGCGCGCGCCTCGCTGTCGCTGATCGCGGCGGAAGAACTCGGCATTCCATACGAGCAGGTCCGGTGCAACATCGCGGACACGGCATCGCTTGGTCATAACGACATGACTGACGGCAGTCGCGGGACTTTTTCATCGGGGATGTCGACAATTTTTGCAGCCCGCGATGCGATCGAACAACTGCGCGAGCGGGCCGCGAAAGTCTGGGGTATCAGTGTCAAGAACGTATCGTGGAAAGACGGCAAGGCTATCGCCAGGAAAACGGCCAAAGGTAAGCGAAAAACCCTGACACTCAAGGAACTCGCGGAGTCCTCGCCCAACACGGGCGGGCCGATTTCCGGCCATAACCAGACCGTGGCCGACGGCGCCGGCGTCTCGTTTGCGAGCCACATATGCGACGTCGAGGTTGATCCGGAAACCGGGGCTACGAAAGTTATTCGCTACACGGTTGTGCAGGATGCCGGTAAGGCAGTCCATCCGGACTACGTCGAGGGTCAGTTCCAGGGCGGCGCGGCCCAGGGCATCGGCTGGGCCTTGAACGAGGAATACGTCTACGGCGACGATGGCCGCGTGCAGAATGCAGGCTTCCTGGACTACCGGATTCCGGTCTGTTCCGATCTGCCATTCATCGATACGCAGATCCTCGAGATCCCAAATCCCAATCATCCCTACGGAATACGTGGTGTGGGCGAGACATCGATCGTGCCGCCGCTGGCCGCGGTCGCCAACGCTGTGTCCAACGCGGTCGGCATTCGTATGACTCACGTGCCGATGTCGCCGCCACGCATACTGGCGGCGATCAATGCGTCGCGCGAAGAGCAGGCGCTGGCGAGCTGATGCCTGACGTCGAGCTGTTCGCCGGCTTACGCGACGCCGTGGACGGCGCGAAGTCGATACAGGTCGAGGGCACAACCATCCGGGAGCTGCTGCAGAACATCGCGCAGGAGTACCCGTCCTTGCACAAACGCATCGAACAGGGCATCGCCGTTGCGATCGATGGCAATATTTACCGGGATGACTGGGACCAGCAGATTGCCGAAGGCGCGGAAGTCGTGTTGCTATCCAGGATCGCCGGCGGCTGACACATTGGGGGTGAGTGTGTCCACGTGAAAAAAGGGGTCGAACCGAATTAACCTATCGCAATTTATTCGCTTCGATCCCTATTTTTGGTAAAGACATGAACTTGAGTTTTTTTGTTCGCTGTTGCCGGATCGAGCATTCGCGGCTAAAGCCGCTCCCACAATGCATTTTGCAGGTTCGTGGGAGGGGCTTCCAGCCGCGACTTTCAAGTTTTTGCACCTATCTTTGATTAAGTGGGACACCAGCAGGTTCGACCCCTTTGATCTACCTTAAAGGCTCCATGGTCAATTCGCCGTCGTATGCCAGCTCAACCATCTCGATCAATTCATCACGACTGTAGCTGTAAGGGCCCCATGTGTTTAGCTGGATCAGCTCGTTGACCTTCGTACGAATCGTGAATGCCTGTTCTTCCTCATTGGGAACAACGACGTAACGACGCAATGGCGCATCGTCAAAAAGTGCGTGCATGAATGCTGCAGATACTTCATCCGGCTCCTTGTAAGACAATTCACGCTCGGCAGTTGCCTCGTATTCCTTGCGCATTTCTTCCGTTATTTCGACACCGGCAGCTTCTGCCAATTCCATTCTGCGCATCGCGCCGCTGCGACGAATGTTCGATTTGTAGTTGCCGGGTTCCACGACACTGACCCATACGCCGTGTGGTGCCATCTCCGTGGCGAACGAATCCGTGAATGCCTCGATCCAGTGCTTGCTGCCGCTGTAGGAACTGAATCCGGGGAATGATGAGACGGTGCCCGCAATCGATCCCGTCGTGACAATACGACCCTTTGATTCCATGACCAGGGGCGCGAATGCTTTGGATGTGCGGTAAACGCCCTCGACATTAACTTTGTAAACGAAAGTCTGGTCATGAATCGGATTGTCTACTACCAACCCGCCGCTACCAACGCCGGCATTGTTGACCAGGCCCCAGAGACCGGTGCCTCTCTCCTTGATCATTGCTACCACAGCATCAATCTGGTCCTGCTTTGTCACGTCGAGTTGGACTGCCGTGACATTGTCGATAGCGTTCAGCGCCGCGAGGTCAGCATCCTTCCGGGCACCCGCATAGACGTGATAGCCACTCTCGGCGAGGGTTTCGGTGAGATTTCGGCCGATACCTGTGCTTGCGCCGGTTACGAGGATTGATTTGTGATTATCGGCAACGACCCTCTGCGGTGCGATGAGAAAAATGAGTAATGCCGACACGGCAACGACGAACTTTTTCATGATTTTTCCTTGGTTTTATTTTGTGGTCGAAACACTAGCACAAACCAGACGCCGGGTTACTTTTCCGCCTCCTGCATGACATGCTCCAGCACTCCTGCGACGTCGCGGCTGAATGGAAAGAAAAAAGGTGTCAGGTTCATCTTTTTAAACAGCTGTCCTGAGGGAATAATAAACCTGACACCTTTTCCTTTGGGTCGGAAGCAGCAGAATTGCAGTAGGTCAGAGATTTAGCAGGCTGGAGGTCTACTAAAGGCTGTGCTC
>CAYOHF010000161.1:0-6079 GCA_964403695.1 uncultured Woeseiaceae bacterium
GTGCATTCAACCGCTCTGCCACCTCTCCGGTGTTTCAATGGTTGTGCGACGGCGCATTCTGGTCGTATACCGCGAATAATTCAACAATGAGGATCGCAGTTCGACCAAATTCCGGGAGGGATTGATTCGTTCGCTTCGCTCACTCACCCCTTCGGGGCGCACTTCGCGCGTCCAAATCTGCTTCCGCAGATTTGTCGAACCCTCGAAGGGCTACAAACCCTTGCTGGTTTTCAAGACCAGTGCATTGACTCGGGCATCCTGCCCTCGGCCCTTCGGGCCAGCCCCGCTGCGCGGCGCTGTCCAAAATCGCTCCCGGCGATTTTATCAACCGCTCTGCCACCTCTCCGGTGCTGCAATGGTTGTGCGACGGCGCATTTTGCTTGCTGTTTCCCATGGATTCAACCGGTGATGTCTCATGGGGCTCAGAATTTTGGCAGTATTCGCGCGGAATCATTGAAATTGCTCCCTGGCAGCGTCATCTGGTCTCGTAGCGGAAACTGCCTGGCCCGAACGATATCGAGCTAATAAGGTCCTAACTTCAAATATTTCCGCCAATTCATTGGAAAAAACAGATGAAATTCACTAGTTACCGACGTGTTTTGATACCTGCAATTTTCGTCCTCGGCTTGTCCTTTAATGCCATCGCAGCAAGTCCGGCAGACAATGTTGCCAGTCAATACGCTGCGTTAGAGCAAAGTGGGAGTGAATCACCGCAAGACTGGTTAGCCCTGGCCACGTCTGCACGCGGTGCTGGTGAACTGCAGCTGGCGGCAAACGCACTGGAAAAAGCCGCTAAATACGAGTTACCGCCAGTGCGAGTGGGTCTCGAGCGGGCGCGTATAGATGTGGCCGGTGGTCATTCTGCAAAGGCTATCGCCGCATTGCAGGAGGTCGCTGACCTGGGGTTTACGTCGGTAGGCGTTCTAACCAGCGATCCAGTCATTGACTCCCTGGCCGGGCAACCGGAATATGACGCATTGATCACTGCAATGTCTGTGCAGGCTTATCCCTGTGCTCATATGGATGGCTTCAGCGATTTCGATTTCTGGATTGGGTCATGGGATGTGCACGTAGCAAATGGCACATTAGTTGGCAAGAACACGATCAAACGCGAAGAACGCGGTTGCGTGCTGACCGAACACTGGACCAATTCGTCGGGCGGTACCGGTATGAGTATTAACTACCTGGACAAAGCGACAGACGAATGGGTGCAGGTCTGGAATGCCGAGGGCGGCAGTCAGATCAATGTTCGTGGTGGCCTGACCGATGAGGGCATGGCAATGGAGGGGCATTTGCACACGGTGGGAAGTGGTACTACGGTACCTTTCCGGGCTCTGTTTACGCTGTTGCCTGATGGCCGTGTGCGACAGTTCTTTGAGCAATCAAACGACAGTGGCGAGACCTGGGTGCCATGGTTCGAAGGCTTCTATAGTCGGGCAAAATAGTCGAGAATGGATAACGTGAATCAACACAGTAAAAACAAACGGTTCCCGGCCAGCAATCCGCTGGCAAACCTGGTCGTGATCGTAGTTGGCGCGTTGACGATAGCCATATCGGTGGTCGTCGGCGTGGTCGCATTTTTTGCCCTTATGGGGGTCGTGATTTGCCTGGCTTTGATACTTGGCGTCAGGGCCTGGTGGATAAATCGAAAAATTCAGGCCGCACGCCCGAAAAACACTACGCAGCAGGGCCGCGCGACGCATGAAAGCCAGACAATAGAGGGTGAATACCGGGTCGTTGCGGCAGGCAAAAAGAAAACGCCAAAGAACTAAAGCGTAGTCAAATCAGGTAAAAAACCGTAAGCTCGCGCCTCATGCAAAACGGGAATAAAGACATACAGCGTCGCAAGAGGCGCCGCCGCCAAAGATTTCAGGTGATCGTGATTTACACAGCGATTGCCGTGGGTCTGGCCTGGTTCTTCGAGTCGCAGGCGACCACCACGATGATTTTCGTGCGCCATGCAGAGAAGGCACTGACCCCTGCCGACGATCCGGCACTATCTGCGGCTGGTGACCGGCGCGCTGCGGAACTGGCACGACAACTGGTCGACGCAGATGTCGTCGCTGGAATCGATGCTATCTACTCAACGCCATACCGACGCACGATGGATACCGTGAAGCCCGTGGCGGATGCGCTGGGCCTGGAAACCAATGTTTATGATCCATCCGACAACGAGACTGTGCTCGCCACGATCCTCAAGAATCACAAAGGCAAAATTATTCTTGTCGTTGGTCACAGCAATACTGTCCCGACATTAATCGCCGATCTCGGTGCCAGTAAGAAGGTGCCGCCGATTGCTGAGAATGAGTACGACAATATTTATATTGTTTCCATTCCCTGGTTTGGCAAAACTAAAACCATTCGGCTCAGATTTGGTGAGCCTTATACTGGCGACGCTGTAGATGAGAGTGTGCCAGGTGTCACGATGACGCAATAAGCCGTCGCTGCAGAATCCTCGAACGACAATGATCACGCAGAAGGAACTCCATATTTCTACGCAGGGCAGGGGTACCTATGACCTCAGCGGCCAGGTGCAGGATGCTGTTGCGGCATCGGGTATAAGAATGGGGTTGTGCAACGTATTCGTGCGCCACACGAGCGCATCTTTGATGCTTTGTGAAAATGCGGATCCTGCCGTTACGCAGGATCTCGAAACATTCATGCAAGACCTTGTGCCGGATGGTGACCCCAGGTTTACGCATACCGATGAGGGGCCGGATGACATGCCGGCACACGTGCGTAGCATCCTGACGCAGTCAGACCTGAACTTGCCCGTTGCTGAGGGCCGTTGTGTACTGGGAACGTGGCAAGGGATTTTTCTTTGGGAACATCGGCACGCTGCGCATACGCGCAAGATTTTCCTGACGATCTACGGCGAGTAATTCCAGATATTAGTCGGCGTTGGTTCCGCCTCGTATGCCGGCGGCCTCACGCAGCGCCACTGCTTTTTCAATAAAATCTTTGTGTCGATTGATCAGGACATCCGCCTGTAATGCATCCTGAATTTTCTGACCCTGGCTGATCAGATAAGTCACGCGTCTAACGCCGACACCAAAAGGACCATCAACGTCATACATCTTTATTACCACCTTGTCTTCATCGCTCAGTAACGTGAACGGTAGCCTGTGTTCCTCCTTGAATCGCAGATGACTTTCACCATCCTGTGGGCTGATACCGATGACCTGCAGGCCGACCGACGAAATGTCGTCGTGAATATCGCGTATTGAACAGGCTTCTTTGGTGCAGCCGGGTGTGAAATCGGCGGGATAGAAATAAAGAAACAGTGGGCCAGCCTGTAACATCGCGGCTAACGAAACTTCATCCCCGTTCTCGTCCGGAAGTATAAATTCCGGTGCAACATCCCCCGCTTTAAGCATCATTTCGCTCCTGTTCTTTGCTGAAATCTATTTCCATTACCTGGTAGCCAGGCCTGATCATGCCGAGTGCCAGATAGGTCTCCTGGGCGCGCGTATTCTTGTTCTCTACGTACAGGCGCAATCCAGAAACATCGTCGGAAGCACGCGCCAGAGATTCTACATGCTGATACAGCGTGGAAAAAACCCCTTGTCTGCGATTTTCCTGTGCGATGTAAACACTTTGAATCCACCACAACATACCATTGCGCCAGTCACTCCACTCGTAGGTGACCATTATCTGCCCAATTGCCACGCCATCGTGCTCCGCCAGCCAATACCTTCCCTTCGTTGAATCATCAAGAAGAGCCGCGACACCGGGTCCGATAAGGTCGGGATCAAGGTTGCGACCTTCTGTTTCCACGGCCATATTGGCGTTGAATTCGGCAATGAGCGGCCCATCGCCTGGTACGGCTTCTCTAACTACGATATCCATCATATTTCGCTATTCCGACCGGTGCCTGCAAATTTGTGGCACACAAAGGCTGTAATTTTGCGTCAACCCTGACTTTCGCTGCAGTATAATTGATCACCTGCAGAAGAAATCGGGTGATTGTGACGCCCGTTTATAAGGACCGGCCAATGCTGCCGGTTTTTCCACATTTGACCAACGGGAATTAACCAATGCAACGAACATACAGTGTAATTATTCTGTGCCTGGCGGCATTGTGGCTGAGTGCGTGTGGCGATCGTCAGGCGACAGAAACAGCTGCCGTCACCGCCGAGACAGCAGCGGCACCAGTGCCGGCAGCCGGCGTAACAAGATACAGTGCTGAAGCGTTTTTCGAGACAACCAGCTACGGGCTTGTTGGGTCTGCTGCACATACTTTTTCGCCAGATGGTAGTTCACTCTTGATGTCGTCTGATGCGACCGGTGTGTTCAATGCCTACAGATTGCCGGTAGATGGCAGTGCTGCTGTGCAATTGACTAACTCGGATGACAATGCGGTTTTCGCCGTAAGCTGGTTCCCGCAGGACGAGCGCATTCTTTACACGTATGACGGCGGCGGTAACGAACTGAATCATGTCATCGTTCGGGAAATGGATGGCTCTAGTCAGGACCTGACACCCGGGGACGAACTGAAAGCAGCATTTCTGAAGTGGAGCGATGACGGTAATCATTTCTATCTCGTTACGACAGAGCGGAATCAAACAAGCTTCGATATCTATCGTTATGCCGTTGAAGACTATAGCCGTGAGTTGGTATACGAGAATCCAGGATTTCAGGTCAGCGACATCAGTGGTGATGGCCGCTGGGTTGCGCTCGACAAGCCACGCACGAGTGCCGATTCGGATATTTACGTTGTGGATCTGCAAAATGCTGATGGCGAACCCATTCTCATTACAGAACACAGTGGCAACATCGAATTTGCAACGCATGAAATAGCGCCAGACAACAACACGCTGGTCTACTCGACTAATGAGCATGGCGAGTTCGCACAAGCATGGATGTACGATCTTGAAAAAGGCACCCGCGCAGAAATGGTCAAGTCAGACTGGGATGTCAGTTACGTCAGTTATTCACGCTCCGGCCACTACCAGGTCTTCGGCATAAATGCTGATGCGCGAACGGTGGTTAATGTGCGCGACCTCGAGACTGGCAATGATTTGATACTGCCGGAATTACCAGCTGGAGATTTGCGCAACGTGCGTTTTTCGCGCGACGATAGCCATATGACTCTGATCGTTAACGCAGACGATTCACCGTCGAACATTCATATTATCGACCTGGCAGATGGCAATACACGCCAATTGACACATGCGCTGAATCCGGAAATCGAGCAGAGTCACCTGGTAAAAAGCGAAGTGATTCGCTACAAGAGTTTTGATGGCCTGGAAATTCCATCGATCCTGTACAAGCCGCATGGTGCAAGTGCCGACAACCCGGTACCAGCAATGGTTCTGGTTCACGGCGGACCTGGTGGGCAAACACGTACTGGCTATCGGGCAATGGTGCAACACCTGGTTAATCACGGCTACGCAATACTCGGTGCGAACAATCGTGGTTCGTCCGGTTACGGCAAAACTTTTTTTCACCTTGATGATCGCCATCACGGTGAAGATGATTTGCAGGACATTGTCTATGGCAGAAAATATCTTGAATCACTCGACTGGGTGGATGGCAGCAAGGTCGGCGTCATTGGCGGATCCTACGGTGGCTACATGGTGGCGGCGGCATTGGCGTTTGAGCCCGATGCGTTTGAAGTGGGCATCGATATTTTTGGCGTAACCAACTGGGTGCGAACACTGGAAAGCATTCCGCCATGGTGGGAGTCCTTCAAGGAATCGCTGTACGACGAAATGGGCGACCCGGCAACCGATGCCGAGCGTCATCGGAGAATCTCACCGTTGTTTCACGCCGAGAACATCGTAAAGCCCACGCTGGTAATCCAGGGCGCCAATGACCCGAGAGTCCTGCAGGTAGAAAGCGACGAACTCGTTGCGGCGATACAGGCCAACGAGGTGCCGGTTGAATACCTGGTATTTCCCGATGAAGGACACGGTTTTCGTAAGAAACAAAACCGCATTACCGCGTCGGACGCTTATGTTCGATTCCTGGACACCTACCTCAAAGGCGAATCAGGCTCGGAATAACAACTTCGGGGTGCGGTTCTGCTAGAATCGCAGCGCATTTATTGCCCCGGTAGCTCAGTCGGATAGAGCAC
>CAYOHF010000162.1:0-6062 GCA_964403695.1 uncultured Woeseiaceae bacterium
GGGCTCCTACAATGCTAATTAGTAATGTAGGAGCCCGCCCGGCGGGCGATTGCGAACTATTCAAGTCAACGTAATGCTTCACCCTGGTGTCGATTTTGAATTTATTGGACAGCAGCAAGCTCCAGGTCTGTCTTCACGCGAGCCGACACTGATGAATTATTCGGGCGGGACGTCCGGTAATAACAGTAACGCCGGATCTACAGCGATGCCGTTCAGGTAAGTCGCAAAATGCAGGTGGGCACCGGTAACTCTTCCGGTTGCGCCAACTTTGCCTATAGGTGTTCCTGCAGGCACCAGCTGACCTTCCTCGCTATCTATCTCACTCAAGTGACAATAGAGACTAACGAAGCCCTGACCGTGATCGATGATAACGGTGTTGCCGTTGAAGTAGTAATCGCCAGTTGCTGTGATCGTGCCAGCCATCGGCGCGACAATCGTTGTTCCCGAACTGGCCGCAATGTCCATGCCTTTATGCGGAGAACGGGGCTGATCGTTAAAAAACCGGCGCGTGCCGAAGCTCGAGCTTCGCGGTCCCGCAACCGGAGCTTGCAGGCTGACATCGGACAGCTCAACCTGGTACACATTGGTAAGTGCGGCATCAATGATTTTTCGTTCGGCAAATATTCTCTCAAGCTGTTCCGGGTTCGGATCCACGTATTTGCGATCAACGTTCAGGCGCTGTTCGCGATAGTTATTGGGTCGAATGTCGATAAACATTTCTTCTGTGTCATGACCAGGCAATGTAACCAGCGCTACAAGCTGGCCGTCAACATCCTGGTCCAGCGGAATGCCGAACAGCGCAATCCAATCATTTTCGTCGCGAACCAGGAGAGCCGCTTGCTCATTGACGATGACCACCGGTTGCACGCTGCCAGGAATTCGCAGTACACCGATCCCACCTGGCCAGGGAGAGTGCTCCGGCAGCGCCTGTGCCTGGCAGGCAAACAGCAATAAAGTCAGCAAAATCGCGCTTTTAGTCATCGGAATTAGCACTTTTGGTCGTTGTTACGGTGGCCTGCAATGCGCCGTGCGCAAGCTGCGCACGAATTTCCGTGCCGGCTTTGACACTGCTCACGTCGGTCAGGATTTCACCACTAATGGCGTCACTGACGATCGAATAACCACGCTCAAGCGTTGCCAGCGGGCTGACCGAGTCCAAAGCTCTCGTGGCGAGCCTTAATCGCGCTTGACGATTCGTGAGGGTCGCACCGCCCGCCACGTTCAGGCGTTGTTGTAATTCTCCAAGCCTGCCTATGGACTGCTGGACTCGCATTGCCGGGGAAAGTTGTAACAAGCGCGAGCGAATTATCTCAAGACTGCGTGAGCGGCGGGTCAGGTCATGTCGCACCACGCCGGCCAAAACCATCCGCAGGTTCCTGAGCCAGTCACTCTGCCGGGCAACCGTCGTCGCCGGACTGCCTTGCGCGAGCCGTCGGCTCAGGTAATCAAGGCTCTGGAAGCGATCTTCGACAGTGCGGCGACCCAGACTGGCGATGCGTGCCGCTTTCGCCTCGAGCTGACTGAGCCATTCGGCCTGGTCCGGTACGACCAGCTCTGCGGCAGCCGTTGGTGTAGGGGCACGCATATCTGCGACCAGGTCAGCAATGGTGAAATCCACTTCGTGGCCAATAGCACTGACAGTCGGAATCGGACAGGCTGCAATCGCCCGCGCCACGATCTCCTCATTAAATGACCACAAATCCTCCAGCGAGCCACCGCCGCGTGCAATGATCAAAACGTCGCATTCGTCCCGCCGGACCGCTGTTGCGAGCGCTTCTACAATTTGCGTCGGCGCCCATTCGCCCTGAACCGCAGTCGGGTAAATCACCATAGGAATTAGCGGAAAGCGACGTTTTAGCACGGCTATGATGTCCTGAACCGCAGCACCGCTTGGTGAAGTTACGACACCGATCTTTTCCGGCAACCTCGGTATTGCCTGTTTGTCACTCTCCGCAAACAGTCCCTCCGCGGCGAGTTTCTTTTTCAGCGCCTCGAAGCGCAGCAGCAGTTCGCCTTCGCCGGCTTCTTCGAGCTGCTCCACAATCAGCTGATAGTCTCCGCGGGCTTCGTAGAGACTGACCCGGCCCAGTGCCAGCATCTGGTCGCCGTTTTTGATGTTGTGTGACGGGCCACGCTGCCGCTGGCGGAACCAGGCACAGCGAATTTGTGCCGACTCGTCCTTGAGACTGAAATACAGGTGTCCGGATGCGGGTCGGGCGAGATTCGATATTTCGCCTTCCACCCAGAGCCTGGCGAGGCCCTGCTCGAGCAGCATCTTCGCCTGTCTATTGAGTTTTGAGACGCTGATGGCGCTGTCGGTGGGGCTTGCAGAGAGGAGATCGGTCACGCCCACAGTATACGTGCCCACTTATTTGTTGTATCGCCGTTTACCGGCAAATCTGCAATGCGTACAATTGACCGTTTACCCTCATCGGACAGGTTGTTATTTATGCGGATCGCCCTGGAAGCACTGACATTTGACGACGTACTCCTGCAGCCGGACTACTCAGACGTTTTACCGCGCGAAGTCAGTCTGGCGACGCAGCTCACCGCAGAAATTACCCTCAATATTCCGCTGCTGTCTGCCGCCATGGATACGGTCACGGAAAGCGAACTCGCCATAGCGCTTGCCCAGGAAGGTGGGGTAGGCGTCATCCACAAGAACATGCCGCCGGACGCGCAGGCTCGCGAGGTTCACAAGGTCAAGAAATTCGAAAGCGGCATTGTGCGCAACCCGATCACCGTGACTCCGGACATGACCATTCGCGAAGTTATTGACCTGACGAAGTCAATGAGCATATCCGGAGTTCCGGTTGTGGACGGGAAGCAGACAATCGGCATCGTCACACACCGCGACCTGCGTTTTGAGACAAAGCTTGACGCGCCGGTATCAAGCGTCATGACGCCACAGGATCGGCTGGTGACCATCCGCGAGGGAGCGGATGATGAAGAAGTATTGTCTTTGCTGCACAAGTATCGAATCGAAAAAGTTCTCGTGGTCGGTGATGACTTCGAATTGCTCGGCATGATTACGGCGAAAGATTTTCAAAAGGCCAAAGACTATCCGAATGCTTGTAAGGATAATCGCGGCGCATTGCGCGTCGGTGCTGCAGTGGGTACGGGATATGACACCGACGAACGTATTGAGTCGCTGGTGGAAGCCGGCGTCGACTTTGTGGTTGTCGATACGTCACACGGGTTTTCCAAAGGCGTGGTTGATCGCGTGCGGCGGACCCGCGAACAGTATCCGGATCTGCAGATCATTGGCGGCAATATAGTAACCGGTGACGCCGCGCTGGCCCTGGTTGATGCAGGTGCCGATGCGGTCAAAGTTGGCATCGGACCCGGCTCAATCTGCACCACACGAGTTGTCGCCGGTGTCGGTGTGCCACAAATTTCCGCGGTAGCTGAAGTTGCCGCAGTACTGGCGAAAAAAGGCATACCGTTTATTGCAGATGGTGGCATTCGTTATTCAGGCGACATCGCCAAAGCGCTTGTTGCCGGTTGCTACTCGGTCATGATCGGTGGCTTGTTCGCCGGTACCGAAGAGTCACCTGGTGAAGTCGAGCTGTTCCAGGGGCGATCCTATAAGTCCTATCGTGGAATGGGCTCGATCGGTGCCATGGGGCAGGCACACGGTTCGTCAGATCGGTATTTTCAGGATACGACCGCGGAGCTTGAAAAACTGGTACCGGAAGGAATAGAAGGACGGGTTGCGTACAAAGGCAGCATGGTCGCGATCGTGCACCAGTTGATGGGCGGCGTGCGTGCCGCGATGGGTTATACGGGTAGCCACAACATCGACGAAATGCGCACCCGACCAAAATTCGTCAGGATTACGGGTGCGGGAATGCGTGAAAGTCATGTGCATGACGTGACCATTACCAAAGAAGCACCTAACTACCGCACCAACAATTGATGGAACGTTAGCCTTATGCCACCGGCACTGCATTTATCAACGACTGAGCGAACCGATATCCATGCCCACCGGGTGATGATTCTTGATTTCGGCGGCCAGTACACACAACTCATCGCCCGCCGTGTACGCGAGGGTGGCGTTTATTCGGAAATTCATCCCTGGGATATTGACGAAGAGGCCATACGAAAATTTGCACCAGCCGGTGTGATTCTTTCCGGCGGTCCGGAGTCGGTCAACCAGGATGATCCGCCACACGTAGCGCAGGCTGTATTCGAACTGGGCGTGCCGGTGCTGGGTATCTGCTATGGCATGCAGGCGATGGCGGAACAACTCGGTGGCAAGGTAGAACAGTCAAGCCATAAAGAATTTGGTTACGCGGAGATCACGCCGCTTGATTCCCAACTGCTGGCAGGTTTGACTGATGGCTCATCGGATGAGCCCATGCTAAAAGTGTGGATGAGTCATGGCGACCGGGTCGAAGCGCTTCCTGACGGATTCGTGATTTCAGCCAAAAGCCCCAACTCGCCGCTTGCGGCAATGGAAGACAGTGCGCGCAAATACTACGGTGTGCAGTTTCACCCCGAAGTGACGCACACGCCACAAGGGCAGGCGATCCTTGAGCGCTTCGTGCATGATATTTGTGGTTGTCCCAACAACTGGACGGCGGAAAATATTGTCGCCGATGCGATCAGGACGGTTCGTGAAAATGTTGGCGATGGCAAAGTGCTGCTTGGACTTTCAGGCGGCGTTGATTCGTCGGTAGTTGCAGCCTTGTTGCACGAAGCGATCGGCGACCAGCTAACCTGCGTGTTCGTCGATCACGGCCTGCTTCGTCATCACGAAGGCGACCAGGTAATGGATACCTTCGCAGAGCATCTTGGGGTTAATGTAATTCGCGTCAATGTCGCCGACAGGTTTTTTGCGGCATTAAAAGGCGTCAGCGATCCGGAAGAAAAACGCAAGGTCATTGGTGGATTGTTCATCGACGTATTCGATGAAGAGGCTCACAGACTCGAAGGTATCGAATGGCTGGCGCAGGGCACGATCTATCCGGATGTCATCGAGTCAGCGGGTGCGAAGTCTGGCAAAGCGCATGTCATCAAGTCGCACCACAATGTTGGTGGTCTTCCCGAGAAGATGCGCATGAAACTGGTTGAACCTTTGCGCGAACTCTTCAAAGACGAGGTGCGCGTTATCGGCATGGAACTCGGTCTGCCAAAAGAAATGGTAAATCGGCATCCGTTTCCCGGTCCGGGTCTCGGCGTGCGAGTCCTTGGTGAAGTGAAGCCAGAGTACGTGGCACTGTTGCAGCTTGCGGACGACATCTTCATCGATGAGCTGCGTAAGAATGATTTATATGACAAAACCAGTCAGGCGTTTGCGGTATTTCTCCCGGTCCGCTCCGTAGGTGTGATGGGTGATGGTCGCAAATATGACTACGTCATTGCGCTGCGCGCCGTCGAAACTGTAGATTTCATGACGGCAAGATGGGCGAGGCTGCCTTATGATTTTCTTGAGCACGTTTCACTGCGCATCATTAACGAAATTGATGGCATTTCCCGTGTCACCTACGACATCTCAGGCAAACCTCCCGCCACGATCGAATGGGAATGAGCTGGAGCGAAGCAGACGAAAGATTCATGCGGGCAGCCATCAGTGAGGCGAAGGTTGCAGCTTCAGCCAGTGAAGTCCCGGTAGGCGCAGTGGTGGTCAAAAACGGCGATATTATTGGTGCGGGACTGAATCGCTCCATTCAGGACGCGGACCCGACCGCACATGCCGAGATCGTTGCTATTCGGGCTGCAGCGTCGCTTGAAAGAAACTACCGCCTGAAAAACACGACGCTTTACGTCACCCTTGAACCTTGTGCAATGTGCATCGGTGCCATGCTGCAGGCACGCATTTCACGTCTTGTCTTTGGTGCTTATGATGCGAAAGCGGGGGCGGCAGGCAGCGTCATCGATTTATCCGACAACCGGCAGCTCAATCATCAGATCGAAGTTAACGGCGGTCTGTTTGAAGAGAAATGTGCCGGGCTTCTGAAAAAGTTTTTCGCTGCGCGTCGCTGACCAGCAAGAAAATCGTGACGCAAAGAATAATCCGTAGGAGCGGCATCTTGCCGCGATCAGAGCTGATCGCGGCA
>CAYOHF010000163.1:0-6060 GCA_964403695.1 uncultured Woeseiaceae bacterium
GTTAGCGTTATAGACGCCGTAGGCGCCCCGCAGGGGTGAAGATCGCCCAAAGGCGATCTGAATCAATCTCTCCAGGCGCGCCATTAAATCAATAAATCGATAATTTTTTATCGAATCGCCTGCAAGGACATATCCGCTATCGCCCGCAGCGCCTTTTTTGGAGTGCCGCTACGTGCCATTACACTGAGGCCCTGCATCGTCATATTGAGAAACCGAGCGACAGTTCTCGGATCGTCGCAAAGCAACTCACCTCTATCTACAGCGTTCTTTACTGCATTCAGAAAGAATTTTTCGATATTACGCATGCATTTGGACGCTGTACGCATAGATACTTGATCGACTTCATCGAATCTGATGCAGGTCTGTGCGACGAGACAGGTTGGTCCGCCTCTGCCTAATACATTTACGACCGTAGAAAACAACGATTCGATCGCTTCGAGGGAGGCCGTGGGTGGCAACAACACCTGCAAGTCCCGCTCAATTTCCAGACAATACTGATCCAACGCCTGCTGAAAGAGATTCTCTTTGCTGCCAAACGCATTGTAGATACTCTGCTCACCCATACCCATGACTTCGCTTAGGGCCAGCATCGATGTAGGCTCGTAGCCCCGCTCGCGGAACAACTGCGCGGCTTCCGCTAACGCCTGCTCTTCATCAAACTCTCTGGGTCTTCCTCGGGTCATCCAAGTAATTCTGAGGACAATGCCGTAGTCAGTCAATGCTAAATTGAGTGTTTACTCAAATAATCGGAGAATTGACCGGGTACGCTGTACCCCGTTCAGGGCGGGCCCAACTTGGAACATCTTCATTAATTGAGTGTTTACTCAAAAATGTTGTCGTGCTAACGTTGATGACGAAATCTCTGGCCGATCGGTGTACCCCATGACTCAATCCGAACTCTCCCGACGCAATTTCCTGCAGAGATCCGCTGGCATCGCCGGCGCCTCGTGGGCTAAATCGGTGCTGCCCGGTTTGGCCGCCATTTCCCAGGCCGCATGCACGGCGAAGGAGGAAAAGACGCCATTCGTTTTGTTAAGACCAGATGAAGGAATCGAGTTTGAGGCGATCGCTGCTCGCATAATTCCGACAACTGACACGCCGGGTGCCCGCGAAGCCGGCGTCATATATTTTTTCGACCAGAGCTTCGGCACCTTCAACGCCCCAATGCTTGAGGCGGCACGTGGAGGTTTGGAGAAATTTCAGTCCGGTATTCAGGGAAGCGAATTGTTTTCCGAGTTGACGGAGGATGAACAGGACTCTTACCTGGAATCAAACGAGCAAACACCATTCTTCGGCATGATGCGCTTCCTGACGATGTGTGGTTTTTTCGGGATGAGCAAGTACGGCGGTAACCAGGACGATATCGGTTACAAACTCGTTGGCATGAATTCGAATGTACACGTGTATCAATCTCCCTTTGGTTATTACGATGCTGAATACCAGAAGGAGAATCCGAGTGGCTGATACCCCGACATTCAACACGCGAGAAGAAGTCGACTTTGTCGTCATTGGATCCGGTGCTGCCGGTGGCATTCTCGCCAAGGAACTCTCGACGGCCGGATTTAAAACCGTTGTCCTGGAGCAGGGGAAATACCGGACTCAGGCAGATTTTGAACATGACGAAATCGGGGCCATGTTCAACGGCAAGTATGTCGGTGGTGGGTCCCAGGTCGACAATCAGACGTTCCGCGACGATGAAAGCAAGGAAGCTGTCGGCCGCTCATCCGGTTTTAATCCCGCCTATTATGCACACACGGTTGGTGGCAGCACGGTTCAATTCTCGGCGAACTTCCTGCGCATGCGAGAAATTGATTTTCGTGAGCGCAGCGTATTGGGGCCCATCGAGGGCACCAATTTCGCCGATTGGCCCATCAGCTATGACGAACTCGAGCCGTACTACAGCAAAGTCGAGTGGGATGTCGGTGTCTCGGGAGCGCCCGGGCACTTCGATGCACATCGGTCGCGGCCATTCCCGATGCCGCCGATCGCTATCAAGTCGGCTGGCGCATTGATGGAGAAGGGCGCGAATGCATTGGGACTGCATGCTGACGTGCAACCAGTCGCGATATTGTCTGAGGCATATAACGGCAGACCCGGATGTACCAACTGTGGCTTTTGTATGTTTCACGGTTGCGAAATGGGTGCGAAATCGTCATCGCTGGCGGCGATGATTCCGCTCGCAGAGGCGAGCGGAAACTGTGAGATTCGTGCTGAATCGGCGGCATTTCGCATTGAAACCAACGCGGATGGTCGCGCAACCGAAGTGCTGTATTACGATTCGGAAGGCAATGAGCAGGGGCAACGAACCAAGGCCGTCGTGCTGTCAGCCAATGGTGCAGAATCACCGCGCCTGCTTCTCTTGTCTGCTAACGAACGGAGCCCTGATGGTCTCGCGAACTCCAGCGGCTACGTTGGCAGGAATTTGATGTTTAACGTCCATTTATCTGCCAACGGAATCTTCGAGCATCCGCTGAACGAGTTCAAAGGCGTTCAGGCCACGCGAGTGGTACAGGATTTCTACGAGGCAGATTTGGAGCGTGGCTATTACGGCGGCGGCGCAATTGATGCGCGTGGGATGTTTGCGGCAATGCCGCTTATGTATCCATTTGCAGGCGCGCCGCCAGATGTGAAATCCTGGGGCGCCGAATTTAAGAACGCCATGGCGCACAATTTTCCCCGGCAAATGTCGCTCGCTGCCGGCGGAACCTCGCTGCCGTTGGATCGAAACAACATCACGCTGGATCCCAACAATACGGATCAATGGGGCAGGCGATCGCTCCGCGTGACCTATCGTGACCATCCGGACGACCTTGCCAATATTACGTTTTTGCTGGAGCGAGGGCTGGAAATTCTGGATGCAGCCGGCGCAAACAAGACCTGGCATTCCTCGGTTGAACCGCAAACCTCGGGCGTGCATCTGCTCGGTACTTGCCGAATGGGTGATGATCCGGAAACTTCTGTCATCGATAAATATCACCGCTCCCATGACGTATCCAACCTGTTCATATGCGATGGCAGCAGTCTCGTGTCTTCAACCCGCGGCCAGCCGACTATGACCATCATGGCGCTCGCCTTCCGTGCGGCAGAACATATTGGCGCGGCAGCTAGGAACAATGATATTTAAAATCGACGTTGCGCAACGGGCGCCCGGTGCACATTGAGGCAACGGCGTATCACGCGCGCCATTAACGCCATTCCAGCGGCGCCAACTTCGGCTACCGAAACAATGCCGCAATCAAGATGATTAATTACAAATTAGATCAGATGCTCGATTGCACCATGCGGGACTTTTGCGTGATTGAGTCATGCGCCGTTGTGCATTGTCGGGCAAATCGCGCAACGAGCGCCCCAACGACAATTCAGTGATTACAATTACTTACAATTAAGCAGTCTAACTTCGAACCCTGTTCTTATTGGAAATTACTTGATTGCCAAATCGCTGTCACTATTGGCTCGGTCGGGAGTTCGAATCTCTCCGGGCGCGCTATTTTCCCTTCCCTGATCCACCCCTTTGCGTGAATTTTGCGGGACAAGCGCTGACTATGGGCCCTACGGTGTCAGTCACGCAAAATCTACGCGGCACATCATGAGTTGCCATTAATCAGTCGCGAAACAACCCGGTGACGAACCAGGTGATTTTCTGAATTCTCTTGTTTTTAAATTGATACGTCTGACCGGCCAACTGGTCATGGCTTTTGCACCATATAAAGGCATTTGCGACAATACGCGACCTCGACTATTCGGGCCGACACGGCAAGCATTGGATTTTCTATGCGATATACAGTAATTGTGGTCATTTTCCTCGCGTCACTAGCGGCTGGTCAGAGTAAGGAACAGCAGGTGGACCAGTTATTCAGCGCATATCAAGGGGATAATATGCCCGGTGCGTCCGTCATGGTGATTCGGGACGGCAAGCAGATTCTGACAAAGAGTTACGGCATGGCCGACCTGGTAAAGAACATTTCGGTGCAGCCGAAAACGAACTTTCGCCTCGCGTCAATTACCAAACAGTTCACGGCGACCTGCATAATGATGTTGGTGGAGCAAGGCGATTTGAGTCTCGACGACACCCTGACTGATCTGTTTGACGATTTTCCCGAGTATGGCGGGAGTATCACGTTGAGACACTTGCTGCAGCACAATTCAGGGCTCATCGATTACGAATCACTTATGCCAGACGACTACGTCGGCCAGGCCACTGATCGCGATGCGCTAGCATTGATGTACGACGTCGATTCCACCTACTTTAAATCTGGCACTGAGTATCGATATAGCAACACCGCCTACGCAATGTTGGCAATGCTAATTGAGGACGTGAGCGGCATGACTTTTGCCGATTTTTTGCAGGAGCGGATATTCGGGCCTCTTGGCATGGACGGCACTGTTGCCTACCAAAAAGGAATATCCACGATACAAAATCGTGCGTTTGGCTACACGGTCGACAATGATGAAGTGATCGAATCTGACCAGAGTTCAACAAGCGCGGTACTCGGTGATGGTGGTATTTACACGTCAGTACGGGATTATTTCAAGTGGGATCAGGCCCTTTATACCGAAAAATTGCTTTCGTATGAGACGCTGACCGAGATGTGGACTGGCAACTTCGGCGATTATGGTCTCGGTTGGCGCGTTGACGTGAAAGAGGGTCACAGGCGCCTGCATCACGACGGCAGTACCAGCGGCTTCCGCAACTATATCATTCGCTATCCTGACGAAAAGATGACCGTGCTCGTGCTGACCAATCGACGCGGGCCCGACGTCATGCCGCTGGCTGAATCAATTGCCGAGATCTTTTTACCTTAGCTATTGTCTTGGATCGGCCGCGCCAAAAATATAGGGACCCCTTTTCCCCTTCTTTGATTTATCGATTTGCGTGAGTTTTCGGGAGATTCGCGGGCCAACGGTCCTGTCACGTAAAACCTACGCGCCGCATCATGCGTCCCCATTGATCAGTCGCGAAACAACCCGGTGATGAGCTATGCGCCCGGTTCCAGAACGCTCAAGTCAAGAAGAGGGTTTGAACTTCCACAGTGTTACCACTACTAGCACCTGAAGCTACGTACCGCGTGGGCAACCTTGCCCATACTGCGCCAAATCAATGCGGTTCTGTGGCTCATTCACCGCCTAGGCTCTCGGTAACGACAACTATTCAATTTATTTCGTCAACTGAGGCAAAAGTCCTTATGCAGATTGTGTGACTGCTTATTGCGTTCAGTGTGCCTGTCCATGACATTTAGTTCGGCTGGTACCAGATTGGAGACGAATACGCTCGCTCCTGGATTGTCAGCGGTGCACCTTCAGGAGCATCAACGCCAAATCGGTAAGCGTCATAGGTCGTCCACCGGGGTGTTGGAATTTCCAGGGCGCGGACGTAGTAGTACGCGTCTTGCGTTGGGTCAAAATCTGGATCAACCCATACCGTGCTCAATTCCGCAGCACCGATTGAGTTAGCCCACGTAGCACTGGCCACATTTACGGTGTCTCCAACCGGCGGCAATTTGCCGCTGTCGTCTACAACACGCTCGCCCGACCAGGTCACGTCATAGAGTTTTTCCTGGGTCCTGCCATCGCTATCAAGCCAGCCCTTTATGATCTGAATTCGATCGAGGTTCGCACCTGCAGGGTCTCTTAAAGCAGCTATCATGAATGATGGTGCCTTGGCTTCTTCAGGTTTCTCGCGAAGATCCCCTCCCATCGGAACGCCTTTGTCATAGCCGGCATTCTCGATCGGTCGAGCATCCAGGTCTTCTTCGCTAAAATCCCAACCACCAAAAATTCGTAGCGTTATTCGCGGTCCGGTAGTTGCGTAGACCTCTTTTCGCAGCATGGCATCGAAAATAGCTTCCCGGCTATTTTCCGTCGCCCAGACTGCCGCAATTCCAGAGGCGGAGGTCTCCCAGTTCATTAGTGCGCCATCACCTATCTTCTTTAACTGGAGATGCGCCCGCTCCGCACTGGGTTCGTCGACGCTATTCTTACCAAAGAAATTTTCTTCCTCAGCAGCCGCGAGAGAGGTGTGTGAATCGGTTGCGCCAATCAGGCCGAATTTGTAAGGGTTTG
>CAYOHF010000164.1:0-5959 GCA_964403695.1 uncultured Woeseiaceae bacterium
ACCGAATTCGGCGTTGTGGCAATGCCGAGTTCCTACATTGTTGGTCGTGACGGGGAAATTGTGACCCGGCATCTTGGTTTCAAAACCAAACTGGTTGATGAATATGAAGCCACGATACAGGAAATCCTAAACGCGCCTCCGCAGGTCGCTGCGTCCAAACAAAGGAATTAAAAAGTGTCAAATAAGAAAATATTTTCGATGAAGCTCGTTGTCTGCATGCCGGTTCTGCTGGCAGTTTCAGCCTGTAGCTCGCTTGGCGTAGAGCCATGGGAGCGAGACGTCCTGGCGAAGGATGAAATGCAACTCGTAACAGACCCGATTGAGGCGGCCACCGACGATCATATCTATTTCAGTAAGGAAGCTTCGAGTGGCGGTCGCGGATTTGGTGGTGGCGGTTGTGGCTGTAATTAATCAGAAGGAAGGGAAACCAGTGAATAAGGCAAACTCGCAGACAGTTACCAAATCCCTCGCGGCAGCAACTTGCGCTTTGCTTGGTACAACAGCCAACCAGGTTCAGGCACAGGAAGAACATACCTGGGATTTCAACACAGCGCTGTTGTATTACGGTGAAAACGACGACCGGGTCCAGGATGCAAGCCTGGCTTTTTCAGCGCGACGCCTGTTTGCTGATGACAAGGCACTGACGCTTGGTCTTACTGTCGATTCGTTAACGGGCGCGACGCCGGTCGGTGCGGCGCCTATGGATGTTGCGCAAACATTTACGAGTGCGTCAGGTAATTCAATCTATACGACGCCGGCAAACAGCTTGCCACTCGACGATACTTTTCTGGATACGCGGGTTGCGGTTAATGCGAGCTGGCAGCAACCACTGGGCCGCCTGTTCAATGGTAGTGCGGGAGTAAGCTTCTCCAAGGAATATGATTATGTGCATATTGGAGCGAACGCCGGGTTGAGTCGGGACTTCAACAAGCGCAACACTACCGTTAGTTTGGGGTTCGCGGTGTCAAAGGATGATATTGAACCGGTTGGCGGGACACCAATACCGTTGGCTTCCATGCTCGATGTTGGCGATCTATCGAACAAGCTGGGCGACGATACGAAGGATGTTGTTGATCTGTTGCTTGGTGTCACGCAAGTGATTAACAGGAATCTGCTTGTCCAGGTGAATTACTCATACAGCGATTCAAGCGGGTATTTGAATGATCCATACAAGGTGCTTAGTGTTGTCGACGCGGTAACCGGCGATACGTTGACGAGAACGCCTACGCCTGGCGTAGATGGTCCGTCGCACGAATTCTTATATGAAGGTCGGCCTCAAGACCGCATAAAGCAGAGCGTATATACGCAGGCCAAGTACTATATGAGTGGCAAGGTACTGGATCTGTCGTACCGCTACATGACTGACGATTGGGAAATCGATTCGCATACTATCGATGCAAGATTGAAGTTCCCGATCGGAGATCGTAGTTATCTCGAGCCGCACGTACGTTATTACACGCAATCCGAAGCAGAGTTTTACCGGGCGAGCGTTACTGCCGGTGAGCCGCTACCGTTGTATGCGTCTGCGGATTACCGTCTGGGCAATTTCGACGCGATAACTGCAGGTGCCAAATACGGGTGGAAAACGGACTCCGGTCACGATATCAGCTTCCGGCTTGAATACTACATGCAGGACGGCGATGTGCCATCCGGGCAGCTCATTGGCAACCAGCTACAGCGTGATATGTATCCGGGTCTTGATGCCATTATCTTCAACTTTAGTTATGGGTTCGGGCTGTAGCGCTTTGGTGTCGTCGAACCGGCATCAGGACCGTACCCGGGCTTAAGCGGAGCAATACCAGCAGGAACGATGTAGTCGCGATTTCCTTCCCCCCCACTCGTGCTACGTCGTTCCTGCATTTTACTCTCAATATTATCGCACCTGTAATACCTGATCTGCGGAACCGGTCTGTTCGCGACAGGTCTCATGTACATGTTCCGCAACTTTGTAATATCTCCGACGTGGACCTCGTATTTCCTTGTTTCATGGATGTTGTTGGTGCCATTTGATTCTTTCGCGATATCCAAAAACGGTTTCGTTTTGGATGATGCGCTGGTACCGCCAAAACAAATACTCAGTGGCGGGCCGGGGCGCGACGGAATTCCATCGCTCGACTATCCGGCATTCGTCTTTGCACGCAACGCCAGCTACCTGGGCCAGGAAGATCGTGTTCTCGGGATCGAGGTGAATGGGGTAGCTCGTGCTTACCCAATCCGATTACTCAACTATCACGAGATTGTTAATGACATAGTCGGCGGAGAGGCGATTGTCGTAACCTACTGTCCGTTATGCGGCAGCGGTATGGCCTTTAACGCGGAGATAGATAACAAGATCTTTGAGTTTGGTGTATCCGGTCTCTTGTATAACAGTGATGTGTTGTTATATGACCGCGGAACAGGATCGCTATGGTCGCAGATCCTGAAAACTGCAGTTACGGGCGCTAAGAAGGGCACGCGACTTAGTGCGATCCCGCTTTCGCATACGACCTGGCAGGACTGGCGCACCCGCCACCCGGATACCGATGTTTTGTCGGACGAGACAGGGTACCGGCGCAACTATCGTGCGAACCCGTATCCCGGCTACAGTCGAAGCGGCAAACTGTATTTTCCTGTTCACGAGGAAAATAAACTGTATCCGCGCAAATCGATGGTCATGGGGCTGGAGATCGATGGCGAATTCAAGGCTTATCCGTTTGTAGAGCTGGAGAAGGGGCCCGGACGGTTCACAGATGACTTTCACGGTAAGCGCTTCGAAATTCAATACGACCACGAAAACGAAACAGCCAGAATTCTTGCTGAGGATGGCGAAGAATTTCCGACATTAATGGCATTCTGGTTCGCCTGGTACGCTTTCCACCCGGATGGCGAAATTTATTCGGCTAAATAAAAACTAAAATTGGTAACGTCTAACAGCTGGAACAAACGTCGTTGTAACGTTTGTACGTTACACCGGCCATTACGAAAAATACTGCGGCCATCGCCAAAGTAAGATAGTCGATTTCCGGACGGGTGAATGAAAGATAGATGCCGGTCGCCAATAGAATCATGCCGAAAAAGAAATAGGTGGGTACGGACGCGGGCATTGGCGGTCGCGTTCCGACGCCGAAACTTTGCATCAATTGCTTTTTAAGGTCATAGGATCGCTGCACCTCTGCCGCGCAATCTGCACCACACGCGACTGCCGGCCCCGTATCGTCACAACAATCGGCACAGGTAGCTTTACCGCAGTTTTGACAGACAGCGATCGCGTCGTAGTCTCTGTGTCGGAAGCAACGCATGGATCAATACTCCTCAATGACGATCTCCGGATGTGTGCCTGGCAGTGCAACACGAAACCAGATAAACGGCAATATTGGATTCGGCAACCAGTACATCCACGCAAGGTTGCGTATTCGGTCGCCCTGATCAAGATGCAAATCCAACCAGACGTAAAGAAATTTGTAAATGCAAAGGCCAGGCAAGTAGTTCGTGCGGAAGCGGTCTGTCAGCAGGTATTTCCTGGCGATGTAGAAGTTGCCCTCAAATGGAGTGATTCCCCAGCCGCGTGGTCCGTCAGCCAGTAATAGGCCGCTGCTCTTATGCCTGATTCGAATGTTAGTCATGTGTCGATTCGCCTCGCCCGATACGGAGTCACTGTCAATCTAGAGGGACCAGTGCGCCAACACTTTTATTACAGATAACTAATTTGGCCAGGACGTGTTAAAAACTCGAATGAATTGGCTACAATGACGTATGGTTGATCGTCTCGTCAGGAAGCACGCATCCGGGAATACCTGACAGTCGGCAGGATTTACAAGGATTTTTCGGTGTTTGGGTGGCTTGGCAAACTCTTCGGTAGTCGCACGGCTGTGCAGAAAAATCGGGCAAACCCGGTTATGCGTGCAACCGTGCAGGAGTCAGCCGAAATCTATGCCCGGATTCCACTGACGGAGTTCATCAGCGAAGAAGAAAGAAGCGAACTCTCAAGGCGGCTTTACCTGGATATCTATAGTATCTGTAACTCTGCGGACCCGGTTTCCACCTGTCGGGAGAGGTTGGCGACTGCGATGCTGAAAATGGCGTCTTACCAGGTATTGATGATTCCGCCGCCACCAGAAGATGACCCGACTGGTCTGCGATCGCAACCAGGGATCACGGGCGAGCTCAAAGCGCACCTTGTTCAGCTATCTGAACGGAACGGCAACCTACGTTCTGAAATTCGTGAAAAAGCCGAGACGGCGGACTTTGCTTTAATTTGGCAGGTAGTTCAGCAATCTTATTGGACGACATATTGGTTTGTAGAAACATTTAATGCTGCACGAATGGCTCTCGACGATTTCAACGCAGCGTCTGATTGGTACAAGCCATTTATGCATGCCGCTTGTGCAAACTACGAGCATATTTACCGCCGGGACCTGGAAATGTCCCCTGCCTTTACTGATGAACTAGCTCAGCCCGCGGCAAACGCTTATTCGTTGTACACGGACATCATTTTGTCAGGGGCCCCCAATCCTGATCTGGAGTGGCGTGATTACCACAAAGACAGCAATATTCCTGTTCCGGTTTTTGTGGTCGATAACAGTGTATCGGCAGCGCAGCCAACAGAATAGGTTGAGCCTGGTAACTAACACCCTCAGGTCCAGCTGCTCAGTGATACGATACAGACCCCAAAAAATTGAGAACAGTACCTGGTGAAAATTCGTAGCTGGCAGACCCCGGTTGTTTTATTGACGCTGATGAGTATTGCCATGCCTGTCGCATTCAATACGTGGACTGCGTTGTTGAACAACTTCGTTGTCGAAAGGGCTGCATTCACTGGTATTGAGATAGGGATACTGCATAGCCTGCGCGAAATACCAGGCTTCATGGCATTTACGACAGTATTCGTGTTGCTGATACTTAAAGAACAGACTTTCGCCGTCATTGCATTGGCCACGCTTGGCCTGGGAGTAGCATTAACGGGTTTTTTTCCGACAGTCTTTGGCCTGTATTTTACGACGATCCTGATGTCGCTCGGCTTTCATTATTTCGAAGCTGTCAAACAGTCTCTGGCTTTGCAATGGCTGTCCAAGGAGGATGCGCCACAAATCCTTGGCAAGCTGATTTCTGTCGCCGCCATAACTTCGCTGATTATTTATGGCTCGCTATGGATGTTGCTTGAAATATTCGAGCTGGATTATCTGTGGAACTTTCTGATTGCCGGAGTCATCTGTGTCGGGCTGGCAGTCGTAATGTGGCTGGCTTTCCCTCATTTCCCGAGCACTACGCAACAGCACGGACACATTGTTCTGCGCAAAAGATACTGGCTTTATTATGCGCTAACGTTTTTTTCCGGCGCACGACGACAGATTTTCATGGTGTTCGCTGCATTTCTCATGGTGGAGAAATTCGGTTTTTCGGCGGCCCAGGTGACCCTGCTGTTTCTGGTTAACTACGCATTCAACTGGCTGTTCGCCGAGCGTATCGGTATAGCGATTCGCAGCATAGGTGAACGCAATGCGCTCACCATCGAATATGCAGGCCTGATTGTCGTATTCACCTCATATGCATTCGTAGAAAACGCGTATATAGGCGCGGGGCTATACATCGTCGATCATATGTTCTTCGCGCTCTATATCGCGATGACAACTTACTTTCACAAGATCGCCGATCCAGCAGATCTCGCGAGCAGCGCAGGCGTTTCGTTCACGATCAATCACATCGCTGCGGTCGTTATACCGGCGTTGCTTGGCCTGGTATGGGTAAACTCGAATGCCACGGTGTTCCTGATCGGGACCGGGTTTGCGGTCTGTTCGCTGCTTTTGGCACAAAACGTGCCTGACGATCCCGCGCCAGGCAACGAAGCGATAATCGGCAGAGTCCGCGCTGTCGAAAATCGCGTATAAAACGCGGTTCGTAGGGCGGCAGATCGCAGGCTGTTAGTTGAAAGTTGCGTTGTCTTCGAACGCGAGACCCCGGCCTAGTGTCTTGTGAACAGGGC
>CAYOHF010000165.1:0-5887 GCA_964403695.1 uncultured Woeseiaceae bacterium
CAAGCTGCTCGTTCGTCAAGCGAAGCTCATACCCCGCATCTACAAGATCTTTGCGCGACCTTGCGTATGGCTCGAGCCCATTGAGGCCGTCAACCAGATAAGCTCTGTAACGCGCTGCCAGCAAATTTTTCAATGCCACATTGGCGACGTCAATATACGCTGAGTCCGGCGAACCTCGCTTTACAGTTGCCGCCAGTTGCGAGATTTCCGCAATTTCACGATGGCTTAGATTGAACGATTTACCCGCCTTCGCGGCAAGAAATTTCTTTGCTTCACTAACATCTTTCTCAACAGCGACATCAAAATCGACGCCAGCAAAGTCCCCTTCGCCGGTTAGCTTGCCAAAATCCAGAATTTTATCCTGCGGGATCAGAGATACTTCGTCCAGTGTTTCGGCGAGCACGGCATCCAACGGTTTATCGACGAGTATTACCGAATCAACAGCAAATTCGCGATCTGTCTGCTCCCAATCTTTGCCGGTAATCGTCACAGCATCACCCTGCCGCAGTTTCTCCCATTCTTTTGGGGTGATTTCCAGACCGTCGATAACTTCCTGGCCCTTAGTCTCTTGCGCGTTAGTCAGAATTGGACTCACGGTCAACATGACCGCGAGAAGCAGGCTCACTCTATTCTGATAGGTCATCACTTTCATCTCATCCAAAAGGCGCAATCGCCAAGGTGTTATTGAACCATCGGTAGCGCTAGATCCAAACCCATGCGGCACAATATACACTGAAGTAGTTTTGGCGTATTGGTTCTACAACAATCTCTTGCTCGGAAATCTCAATCGGACGAACGGTACACACGAGGCGATCTCGCTGTTGCAGTTTTTTGGTTTTTGGCATACGTGTTTTTTTGCGATCGCTAGCTACAACAGCGGTCGACGCCTAATGGGTTGTTGACAGATTTTACGTATGTTCTCTCGATAAGCGTTCAGGGCCCTTTTCTTTTTGCCTTTCTTAGCTGTTGAGAAACTAGCGAGGGCAGGTCGCTGGCACGTCGGTTGTCGGCCTGGCGTTCCTGCGGCTTGCGACTTCTACTTATAGTTCGCGGAGAGACCGCAGCAGGCTGTTTAGTTACGCCAATTCGTGTAAGAATTAATGGCGCGCACTATTTTCGGTGCTCAGTGGAATTGTTAAATTACCTTTGATAAGGCTGTCCAATGAATCACGGCGAAGATGAATTTATGGGGATGAACGAAATGCAGAATTGGCAGGATAGATGTACGCCAACGTTGCCGGGCCGTGCGGTCATCCTGTTTGTGGTGCTTGCGGTGCTACAGGGATGCGCAGCCTTAAAGGGGCAGGAGAATGAAGACATTACTCCGTTCGCCCAGAAAACAGTTGAAGTGCTGGTCGTCGACAATCTGCATATTTATGACAGTGAGTTGGTCTTTTTGCGTTACTACGTCGATGAGGATCTCATCGAACTGGATCGAATGCAGGAACTGCTGGATGCAATTGATACGTTTCGCGACGAGGTCATCAATTACTCGGTCGACCTGGTGCGGATCACGGAGCTTTACACGGACGATGACGAGATAGTGGCTGAATACGCCAAAAACCTCGACGAGCGCATCGGCCCATTGCTCGTGAAACGAGGGGTAATGCAACAGGCCGAATGGGATGCGACGCTGAAGGAAATCGGGGCGCAACCGAACTTGCTAGCCGCGCTTCGGCAATTTCAACCGGTCATCTCCGCATCGGGGGAATTCTATGAGGACCTGATTGCCAAGATCGAAGACGAGGCACTCAAGGATTTACGGGCGGCGTTCGCCGCGCGAATTGACGCGGAGTATGGTCCGGCGACCGCATACGGTGACAGAGCCTATTTTCGCCGCGGCGAAGTGCTGACGGCTTTGTTTCTGCTAGATGAATTTCAAAGGGGTGATGAAACCGCCCTCGATACCCTGCGAGAAAGTGGCCTGATCCTCAACCCGGCGCTCAGACTCGACGATAACCCATCGAGAGAGCAGGCGGTGATGTTGTACGACGCATTGCGTGTTGAACTCGCAGATAACACCGAGGTGATTAGAGAACTGGCGCTCGATAAATCTGATTACCGGGAGACGCTGGCAGAGTTGGATCGCCAGGAAGCGAAGATTCTCGCTGAGCTGAGCGTGGCCCGTCTGCAATTCGCGACCTGGAGTCGCGCGCATCAGGCATTAGCAAATGGCGTAAAGCAGCCCGCCAAATGGATGGAACTCAGTGTGCAAGCCGCAAAGCTCGTAAAGGGAGCGTTCTAACGGGTTATACGGCTAGCCAAGGGACGAATGAGTCCTCAAGTAGTCATGCCCAATCGGCAGGAGACCTCGTCGACAATTCGCTTACTCTTCGTATACAGGTCCGGAAGGACGGATGTCTGCAAAGCTGCATAGTCGTTTCTCGATGAAAATATCCAGCGCCACGCACCGGTAGTTTCTCTTAGTATAGTCAATCCGAATTCGTGCTTCGCATCCGCGTGAATGGGCAGTATTCGAATACTTTTGTCGCCTGCAAGGCGGCTGTGCGATACTGAGGTTGACTGTCAAGATCAACAAAATAATAAGTAGAATATGAATAGTCCCGTCAGAAAATTCCACCTCAGGATATGCCTCACGTTGCTCAATGTCAGTGCGTTGTGTGCCGGATGCGGTGGCCATGCCTATGTGTATGAGCCGGTGGCGAGCACCCAGATTCAGGATCGCGCTGAATCGCAGTCAGACGAAACTGTTCGGGTATCTGCGGCAGTGCCGGGACGCGACGAAGCAGATGCGATATTTGGCATAGCGCTCTACGATCAGGGCATTCAACCAGTCTGGCTGGAAATTGAAAACAAAGGATCCGAGCAGGTTCGTTATTCGCTGGTCAGCACGGATAGAGATTACTTTTCGCCGCTAGAGGTTGCTTACACGAATCGCAGCAAATTCTCCGATGAGGCTCGCGTCGAGATGGAACGACGGCTCTACAGACTCGCCATGCCGCGATACATTGATCCGGGCGAAACACGGTCGGGCTTCGTATTTACCCATGCTGATAACGGCGCCAAAGGGTTCAATGTCGATGTGTTCAGCCCTGGCGATTCGTTTTATTTTACGTTTTTATTACGCGTCCCGGGATTCGTACCCGACTACGCGAACATCGATTTCGAATCAATTTACTCGTCAGATGAGCTTACCGTGGTTGGCGAAGATGATCTGCACGAGGTGATCAGAAACCTGCCTTGCTGCAGCGCTGATGCAGAGGACGATGAGGCTGACGCCGCGATTAACCTCATCCTGATCGGTGCCGGGAAGGACTTGCTGCGCGCTCTTTTACGCAGTCGCTGGATTGAAACGTCTGCGGCAGAAGCGGCAGAGGGAGAGCCAAGTAGTCTGTTCGGCCGGCCTCAGGACGCCATTTTTCGCCACGAGAGTACCGTTGACGAGAGCTCCTACGAAATGCGATTGTGGCTGACGCCAGTTGTATCGGGAGAGGATCGCGTCTGGGCGGTTCAGGTGAAGCATTTCTATGGGCGACGGGCATCATTCTCGCAGTTTGATCCGGATGTCGATCACGCCAGGAACTTCGCGTTTCAAAGTTTTGTTTACGGGCAGACGGTAGAGAAGGTCGGCTGGGTAGCGGGAACGAAGGTCTATCCTGTCAATACATTCTGGGACGATCTCATTCGCCCTGCCTTTTTTACTGATGGTCATCGTAGCGTGCTCTGGTTATCCGGCGAACCGTTCGCGGTGTCGGATGCAACAGCGCTGGACTGGGACGATCCGCCGGGTCAGGATCGGTGAAGTCCATGCGTAGAAACGTTCGTGAGCAAAGTCGAGTCGCTATACTGGCAATCTGGATCATTGCTGCGGCAGGTTGTGCGTCCAGTTTCGATCCGCAACCGATTGACTCGGTTCCATTTCGCGAGCGTGCCCAAACGCAAACTGACAGCGGCGTTCGAGTAACAGCCGCTGTACCCAGTGCCAGTGAAACCCGCGACCTGTTCGGAATTTCGCTTTACAAAAAGCGCATGCAACCCGTGTGGCTTGAAATCGAGAATACTACGGACGATTGGATCTCGTTCTTGCCGATCGGTGTCGATAGAGATTATTACTCGCCGATCGAAGTAGCGTCATTGAATCGTAAACAGAAAGACAGGGATCAGGCCGAGCAGTATTTCTTCGACAGCGGATTCAACCTGGAGATCGAACCCGGTGAAACGCGGACGGGGTTCATATTCACGAATCTTGACGAAGGCACGAAAGCATTTAACGTCGATATTCTCGGTGATGAGAAGACATGGCAATTCACGTTCTTCATCCAGGTTCCAGGGTTGGCGGTAGACCATTATGATGGAGATGTTGATTCGCTGTATGCAGATGATGAGGTGTCCCATTTCACCAACCATCAGGAATTCGTAGCGGCGCTGCAGGAACTGCCTTGCTGCGTCGTCGACGCGAAAGCAGAAAATCAGGGTGACCCACTCAACCTTGTCATCATCGGTGATCCAATTGAAATCTTTTACGCAACAATCCGGGCGGGTTGGAATGAGACGGAAGTCGTCACCGTAGCCTCAGGATTTAAGACGACAATGTCGTTTTTTTCGGGCGGGCAGTACCGCTATTCTCCAGTCAGCAGCCTGTACCTGTTCGGTCGTAAACAGGACATCGCGCTGCAAAGAATTCGATCGAATATTCATGAACGCAATCACTTCCGACTTTGGCGCGCGCCAATGACATTCAATGGTGAATCCGTCTGGGTCGGCCAGATCAGTCGTGACATCGGCGTACGATTCACGACGAAAACCATTACGACCCACAAGATCGATGCAAATGTCGACGATACCCGGGAATTCCTGCTTGAGAACCTGGCCTACAGCCAGGTCCTGCAGAAATTCGCCTACGTGGGCGGCGTCGGTGAGTCCTCGATCGACTCGCCGAAGCAGAATCTCACGGGTGACCCGTACTTCACCGATGGCCTGCGGCTCGTCTTGTGGATCGCATCAGAACCGAACGACCTGGGCAATATCGGCTACGAGGACTGGGTGGACCCGGAGAATTGACGTTCAGACCAAAGCGTAAGTAGTTATATGTATACTGGCGCCGTATTGTCTCGCCCATACTCGAAACGCTGGCAATTCTCACCAGCGAGAACGTGAAACGACGACCAAAGGTGCCTTCATCAAGAAAATAGTGTCGAAATTATTCGCGGCCAAACCAGCGGGCCCCGGCCAGTTGCAGCGGGAGGGCAGAGAGCTCCGCCGGCTGGAATCGTTGATCGATACGGTATTCGCGATTGTCATTGTTGTGATGGTCTTCGACCTGCCCGATCCCGACGAATCCATTGCGTTTGATCTCGCGGACTTTGTGGCATTTCGGATGGAGTCTTTGCTGGTCGCGATGCTGGGCGTCATCGTGCTTCTGGTCTACTGGTTTCAAAGCAATCTCTTGCTCGGCAACCTCAATCGTACGGACGGCAAGCACGCGGCAATTTCGCTGCTACAGGTTTTCATGGTATTGGCGTACATGTTGACCGTCAGCCTCGGTATTGAGGTCGGCACCGAACCACCGGTCCTGGCGGCGCAGAGTATCGCCGCGGCACTGGTTGGTTTTACCGCAGCGGCAGCCTGGTGGTACGCAAGCTACAACCGACGATTATTGACAGTAGAAATTGATGACGACGAGGTGAAGGCGTTGCGGCTGAGGGTGCTTGCCGAGCCGTTGACTGCGGTGTTAACGCTTGGGCTTGCTTTCGTCAGCGCAGTGGCTTGGGAGATTGGCTGGCTTGCTTACCCGTTGATCGCAGCTATGTTGGGCAAGGCAGGCGTCGGTAATTCCACCAGCGCATTACCGGAATCCGACACCATCGGCGACAAGAATCAGAAATTAGAAATTAACAAGTGAGGAGAAAGGAAATGAAATCACCAA
>CAYOHF010000166.1:0-5845 GCA_964403695.1 uncultured Woeseiaceae bacterium
CCGAATGCTCGCCAACACCTGGATATCTGCTTCGTTCATTTAGCTACCCTCCCAACAATCGATGGCAACCGGTAATTCTCGTCGCTATGGCAGTGCTTGTATAAAAAATCTGACGGACTGCTTTGGATCACTAGCGGCCCCTTTTGATGATTTTAGCTTAGTGGTTGCTTTTGGTGTAAAGCGGACCTCATGCTACACTGCCTCCTATCATATATAAGAACATCGTTATATATTTATGAAAGCTGCTACCGAACGACTGCTATTACATCTCAAGACGCTGGGAGACCCGACCCGTCTGCGCCTGGTGGCGCTCTGTCGGCAAGGTGAGTGTAGCGTTTCAGAATTGACGCGGGTCATTGGTCAAAGTCAGCCACGAATCTCGCAACAGCTAAAACAGCTTTGCGATGCCGGTTTGTTGGAGCGATTTCGTGATGGGAAACGGGTTTTTTACCGGGTGCCGGTCGATGCGGCGGCAAGCGCGAGCTTGCGTCAGTTGTTTGAGTTGATTCCTCATGACGATCCGGTATTTCGTGAAGACGCGAAACTGTTGCGCGAGCGTCGCGGCACACGCGTTGGCGATAACGCAGGTGACGACATGAACGACTCCTCCCACCGTGCCCTGCATCGCGCCATTCTGGATCTGACTGTGACAGCACCGATCGGCGATCTTCTCGATGTCGGTTGTGGTCGTGGAGCCATTCTCAAGTTGCTCGCGAGCCGTGCAAATCGTGCGGTAGGTGTCGATATCGATGCCAACGCACGGCAACTCGCCCGCGCCGAGTTAATGCTCGCCGGAATTCCGAACTGCAGTCTGCGCAAAGGTGACATGTATCGGTTGCCATTTGACGATGCTGAATTCAACACCATCATCATCGACGATGTGTTGGCCAACGCGAAGAAACCAGTGCGGGCGCTGGAAGAAGCCAGGCGCCTCCTTAAACCGGGCGGCAGGTTGTTTATCCTCGAATCAGTATTGGACCGCTCGTCGGTGCAGTTACAAAAGTCACTCGCCGAGTGGAGTGCCACGGCAGCCTTGAGGTTGTCGCCAGCGCGTTTTGCGCCAAAGAAGAATCCTGCCTGGTTGCTCTCGGTTGCAACGCCGGCAGATAGCCAAAACGTCGCTGCCTGAGTATTTGCTATGAGCAACACAGAACAAAACGATCACCAGGCCCAGGTGTCATTCGAATTTTTTCCGCCAGGTACCGAAGCGATGGAGAAAACGCTGTGGAGCTCCATTGAACGCCTTGCAGTCTTGCAGCCGAGGTTTGTATCGGTGACTTACGGTGCCGATGGTTCAACCCGGCAACGAACCCATGCAGCGGTTGAACGAATCATCAAGGAAACAAACCTGACGGCGGCACCGCACCTCACCTGCATTGGTGCCAGTAAAGGTGAAATTGACGATATCGCCCGCGAGTACTGGGATATGGGCATTCGGCACCTTGTGGCATTAAGAGGTGATCCACCGAAAGACGTAACGACTTATGTGCCGCAAGCTGATGGATATGCGTTCGCCTCAGATCTTGTCGCCGGGTTGAAACAGGTGGCGGATTTCGATATTTCAGTTGCGGCTTATCCGGACGTGCATCCGGAGGCAGCTAATGCAGAGTCCGATCTCGAAAATCTGAAACGGAAACTGGATGCCGGCGCGTCGCGTGCAATCACGCAGTTTTTCTTTGATGTTGGTGGATATCTCAAGTTTCGTGAGCGTTGTGCCAGCGCCGGAATTGATTCGACTATCGTTCCTGGAATATTGCCCATTACGAAGTTTCCACAGCTGCAGCGATTTGCGGAGCAATGTGGAACGAAATTACCGCAATGGCTGGCGGACAGGTTTGCCGGGCTTGAAGACGATGCGGAAACGCGCAAGTTAATTGCAGCGAACGTCGCTATCGAGCAGGTCCGCATGCTGCAAAAAGAAGGAATTGATGAATTTCATTTTTACACCCTGAATCGGGCGGACCTTACATTCGCTATTTGCCATGTTCTGGGCGTGCGGCCGGAGCAGGCAGCTGCCTGAGGAATAGTTATGGAACGGCAGCAAAGAATAGAGGCATTGCAAAAAGCGTTAACTGAACGCATTTTGCTCCTGGATGGTGCTATGGGCACGATGATCCAGGGCTTTGGCCTCGGCGAAGAAGAGTACCGCGGCGATCGATTCAAAGACTGGGAAACAGATCTGAAGGGCAACAACGATTTGTTGTCACTGACAAGACCGCAGGTCATCGAAGATATTCACCGTCAGTTTCTTGCGGCCGGTGCCGACATCATAGAAACCAATACATTTAATTCCAACGCGCCTTCAATGGGTGACTACGGCATGGAGTCGCTTGTCGCGGAGCTAAACCTTGCGTCTGCACGCATAGCACGCGAATCGGCGGACAGATTCGCTGCTGAATGCGGCGAGCCAAAATTTGTCGCAGGCGTTCTCGGTCCAACCAACCGCACAGCGTCGATGTCGCCGGACGTTAACGATCCTGGTTTTCGAAGTATTACGTTCGCGGAACTCGCCAAGACTTATCAGCAGTCTGCTGAGGCGTTAATTGAGGGCGGTGTCGATTTCCTGATGGTGGAAACGATTTTTGACACGCTTAATGCAAAGGCAGCGATCTTCGCGATTAGAAGAGCATTCGACGTACTCGATACCAAAATACCGGTAATGATCTCGGGCACGATCACAGATGCGTCCGGGAGAACGCTGTCGGGCCAAACGACCGAAGCATTCTGGAACTCAGTGCGCCATATCGAACCTTTCATGATCGGTTTGAATTGTGCTCTGGGCGCGGAAGATCTCAGGCCCTATGTCGCCGAGCTGTCACGCGTAGCCGACACCCTGGTTAGTGCCCATCCGAATGCCGGGCTGCCAAATGAATTTGGCGAATATGACGAAACGCCGGAAAAAATGGCGGGAGTGGTCGGCGAATTCGTCACCAGCGGCCTGGTCAACATCGTCGGTGGTTGTTGCGGGACGACGCCGGAGCACATTCGCGCGCTGCACGAAGTCATTCAGGAACAAAAACCGCGGCAAGTTCCGCAACTACCTCTGCGTTGTCGCCTGGCTGGTCTCGAACCTTTCAATATCGGACCGGACGATCTGTTCGTAAATGTTGGCGAGCGCAGCAACGTGACCGGTTCTGCGATTTTCCGAAAACTGATCGAGGCCGATAACTACGCAGATGCCGTGCAAGTCGCCAGGCAGCAGGTCGAAAACGGTGCGCAGATCGTCGACGTCAATATGGACGAGGGCATGCTTGATTCAGAGAAGGCAATGGTTACCTACCTGAATCTCATCGCATCAGAACCAGATGTCGCCCGTGTACCCATAATGATCGATTCCTCCAAGTGGTCTGTAATCGAGGCTGGTTTACATTGCGTGCAAGGCAAAGCAGTCGTCAACTCGATTAGTCTGAAAGAAGGCGAGGAACAGTTTATCCAGCAGGCACGTCTCGTGCGTGATTATGGTGCCGCGGTTGTTGTCATGGCTTTCGACGAGGATGGTCAGGCCGACAACGTCGATCGCAAAGTAGACATTTGCAAGCGCTCTTTCAAGATTCTGACTGAAACTGTCGGCATGGATCCATCTGACATTATTTTCGATCCGAATATTTTCGCCATAGCGACGGGTATTGAAGAACACAATGGTTATGGCCTCGATTTTATTGAAGCGACACGACGCATCAAGGAAGCGCTGCCTGGTGCGCTGGTAAGTGGTGGTGTCAGCAATGTTTCATTCTCTTTTCGCGGCAACAACATTGTTCGTGAAACGATTCATTCCGTATTTCTCTACCATGCCATCCAGGCCGGCATGGATATGGGGATCGTTAATGCCGGTCAGTTGGCGATTTATGCAGACCTGCCGCAAAACCTGAAAGAAGCGGTCGAGGACGTTGTCCTGAATCGACGCGCCGACGGTACAGAACGTTTGCTTGAAGCGGCCGAGTCCTACAAAGGCCAGGCGGGTGGTCAGAAAGCCAAAACAAAAGACATGCGGTGGCGCTCGGATGATGTCGTCAAACGCCTCGAACATGCGCTGGTCAATGGCATTGATGAATTCGTGGTTGACGATACTGAGGAGGCCAGGCTCGCAGCTGAACGCCCGATCGAGGTCATCGAGGGCCCGTTAATGGCCGGTATGAACGTCGTTGGCGATTTGTTTGGTGACGGCAAGATGTTCTTGCCCCAGGTAGTGAAGTCAGCGCGGGTTATGAAAAAGGCGGTTGCCCATCTACTGCCGTTCATAGAAGAAGAAAAAGGCGGTGTAGTCGAGTCAAACGGCAAAATCGTCATGGCAACCGTTAAAGGGGACGTGCATGACATTGGCAAGAATATTGTCGGCGTTGTGCTCCAGTGCAACAATTTTGAAGTCATCGATCTTGGCGTCATGGTTTCGTGCGCAAAGATTCTTGAAACGGCGAAGCGCGAAAATGCACATATTGTAGGTTTGTCCGGATTGATAACGCCATCACTCGATGAAATGGTAAACGTTGCCTCTGAAATGCAACGCCTGAATTTTGATCTGCCACTGCTGATTGGCGGCGCGACGACATCGCCTGCACATACCGCAGTCAAAATCGAGCCGAATTACGATGGTCCGGTCATATACGTGAAAGACGCATCCAGATCAGTGGGCGTGGCACAGGCGCTGATCAACGAAGACAGCCGGGCACAGCTGGTCACGAAGACGCGCGAGGAAAATGCCAAACGGCGGGAGCGACATGCCGGCAAATCACGGCTATCACCGCAATTATCACTGTCCCGGGCGCGCGACAATAAGCATCGAATCGACTGGAATGATCATCAAACCGCAAAACCGACCTTTATTGGTAGCAAAGTAATTGACGACGTCGATCTCGCAGAACTTAAGAACTACATCGACTGGATGCCGTTCTTTAATGCCTGGGAATTTCACGGCAAGTTTCCGGCCATTTTGAGCGACAAAATAGTCGGTGAGGCAGCACGATCGTTATTTAGCGATGCATCCGTAATGCTGCAAAAGATTATTAGCGAAAAATGGCTGCAGGCTAAAGCTGTATACGGCTTTTTCCCTGCCAACTCGATCGATCACGACGATATTCAGGTATTTTCGGATGAAGATCGTCAGGATGAGTTAATGCGTCTTTGCCACCTCCGGCAACAACGCAGTAAGCCGCAGGATAAATCACATGATTGCCTCGCGGATTTTGTAGCTCCCGGCGAAAGCGGTGTTGCAGATTACATTGGCGCTTTCGCTGTATCCGCCGGGTTTGGCATAGACGAGCATGTCAGCCGGTTTGAAGCGGATCACGATGACTACAGCAGCATTCTCCTGAAGGCACTGGCCGATCGACTGGCCGAAGCACTTACGGAGTATCTGCACGAACGAGTTCGCAAGGAATTCTGGGGCTACGACGCTGATGAGGATTTGGCGAATGCCAAGCTTATTACTGAAGAATATCGCGGCATAAGGCCAGCGCCGGGATACCCGGCTTGCCCGGACCATACGGAGAAAGGCAAGCTGTGGAAATTGCTGGATGTCGAAGCGGCCATTGATCTCAAGCTTACCGAGTCCTATGCGATGTTTCCGACTGCAGCAGTCAGCGGATTTTTCTATTCGCACCCGGAATCGAAGTATTTCTCTGTCGGTAAAATCGCTCGGGACCAGGTGGAATCATTCGCCAAACGAAAAGGCATCAGTCTTGCCGAAGCCGAGAAATGGCTGGCACCAAACCTCGGGTATGATCCGTCTGCGGCTGATGCTGCATAGGTATTATTCGGTTTCGCGCGATGAAATAGCTGCGCATAATTATGCAGTGAAACTCAGGCTGGACCGCATATGCTATGAATTATTGCGGTGGCCGGCCTTTAC
>CAYOHF010000167.1:0-5784 GCA_964403695.1 uncultured Woeseiaceae bacterium
TGAGGATCAGTGCGCGCTCAATCGTGTGTGACAGCTCTCTCACATTACCCGGCCAATGGTGAGCGCGCAGCGCGGACAAGCCGCCCGCGGTAATTTTTTGGTTGGCCAAGCGATACTTGCGCGCATAAAAAGCGATGAAATGTGCAACCAGCGCCGGCAGATCGTCAAGACGTTCGCGCAGTGGTGGCAACTCAATTTCTATAGTGTTGATACGGTAGAGCAAGTCAGAACGGAAGGTGCCGTCCGCAACAAGCCGATCCAGTGGTTGATTGGTAGCCGCAATTAGTCGCACGTCAATCGGTACAGTTTGGTCTCCTCCTAACGGCACAACTTCGCGGCTTTCAAGAACTCTTAAAAGCTTGGTTTGTAGTGACGGTGGCAGGTTGCCTATCTCATCAAGAAATAACGTACCTTTGTCGGCCGCCTGGAAGCGTCCGGCACGATCGCTGTGTGCGTCGGTAAACGCACCCTGCTTATGCCCGAACAGCTCACTTTCGAAAAGACTCTCTGCGATCGCACCCAGGTCGACGGTCACCAGCGCCTCGCTGGCACGCGTTGACTGCCTGTGCAGGGCCTGAGCAATCAGCTCTTTGCCCGTACCGTTCTCGCCGCGTATCAGAACATTGGCATCGGTAGGCGCCACCCGAGCAACAATTTTCAGAATTTCCCGCATCTTCTCCGAGCCGGCGATCATGTCGCTCTCCGGCGGCGGAACACTCAGTGCGGTCACCTTCGCCTGAGTCTGGCGCAGCTTTGCTGCCACCGTCAGTGTTGCGACGAGCTTGTCGTTCTGCCACGGCTTGAGGACGAAATCCGCTGCGCCCTCGCGCATTGCCTGAACCGCAGTGTTGAGATCACCGAATGCTGTCATCAGCACAACGACTGCATCGGCATCGAGATGCATGATGCGCTCCAGCCATTTGAGACCTTCCGCACCCGAATTGCGCCCTATCGCGAAGTTCATATCGACGAGGAATACGTCAATTCGCCGAGCCGCCATCAGTGCTTCAATTTCATCCGGATTCTCGGATATCAGCACTTCGTCAAAGTGCTGGCGCAGCAATAACCGCGCCGCGGTCAGTACGTCCGGATCGTCATCGACAACAAGAATAGTGGCGCGGAGGCTCATACGCTCACTGTATAGCTACAGGTGTCCGAAATCGATCACTTGATTGCGAAATCGAACACTTTGCCGCAGCGCTTAACGTGTAAGTCGTTGATTTTTAACGAGCACGAAGTTGGCACGTACCTTGCTATCTATGAGGTATGACGACACACAAACCACAGCTGAATCAGGGCGGCATGGATCGCAAGATCGAGACACGCTCGCGGAAACCCCTGCTTATCGGTGGCGCCATAGCAGCGGCCGTAGTGCTACTGACGATCTTCATAACGTCGATCGACACCTCTACATCTTTCACGCTGGACGGCCAACGGATTCGCACCGCCACGGTAACAACCGGCGTCTACGAGGACTACATACCGCTGCGCGCCAACGTTGAGCCGGAACGAACCGTTTATCTGGATGCGATCGACGGTGGCCGGGTTGAGGCAATCCTGGTCGAGGAAGGAACGTACGTCGAGGAAGGACAAGAGCTGATCGAACTGTCAAATACGTCGCTACAACTCGATGTAATTGCACGCGAGGCCGAAGTCAGTGAACAACTTAATAATTTACGCAATACCCAGCTGGCTATCGAACAGAACCGGCTAAAACTAAAAAGCGACCTGATTGAAATCGACTACCAGGTCACGCGCCTGCAGCGGCTGGTTGATCGATACGAAGAACTGGAAGACAACCAGTTTATTTCGAAGAACGAATACGAGGACAGTCGTGACGAATTACTCTATTGGCAGAATCGCAGGGAAGTGACCCGGGAAAGCCAGACGCAGGACGAAAAAATCCGGCTGGTGCAAATCGAACAACTCAACAACTCTGTTTCCCAGCTTGAGAGAAACCTGAAGCTGGCTCGAGCCAATCTCGATAGTCTCCTGATCCGCGCACCGCGCTCGGGCCATCTGACTTCGATGAACGCAGAGATCGGAGAGTCGAAGTCGAGAGGTGAACGTCTCGGACAGATCGACGATGTGGATCGCTTCAAAGCAACTGCATTGGTGAACGAGTTCTACCTCAATCGCGTACGCAAAGGTCAGTTGGCACAACTTGAAGTTAACGGTCGTGACTATGACCTCGAGATCAGCAAAATATATCCGGAGGTACAAGCCTCCCAGTTCGAAGTAGACCTGCATTTCATCGGCGAGGCGCCCGCCGACATTCGCCGCGGACAAACCTTGCAACTTCGGTTGGTGCTGGGTGACGTGTCAGAGCAAGCGACACTCCTGACCAATGGACAATTTTTCAACGATACCGGCGGCGCCTGGGTGTTCGTACTCGGCCCGGAGGGCAAAGTTGCGACACGCCGTCCCGTGCAACTGGGCCGGCGCAACCCCAACACGATTGAAATCGAAGGCGGCCTCATCCCTGGCGATGAAGTCATCATTTCATCGTATTCCAATTTTATTGAGGTCGATCGATTGTTCATCGACCGGTAACAAGAATCGTACAGGAGCGGAAAAAATGATCGAAATACACGACCTGAATAAAGCCTACCGAACGGCAGATGTTGAAACATCGGCGTTGAGCCACATTAACCTCGAAATAAAGGCGGGAGAGTTCATCGCTATCATGGGCCCATCGGGCTGCGGCAAATCAACCTTGCTGAATGTGCTCGGCATGCTCGACTCGCCAGACTCTGGCCGCTATGTATTCAACGGCGAGGATGTGGCCGGATATGCCGAAAGCCAGCTCGCAGACATACGTAAACAGAACATCGGCTTCATATTCCAGAGTTTCAACCTGGTAGATGAGCTCTCTGTCGCCGACAACGTCATGCTGCCACTTCTATATCAAAAAGTACCACCGAAAGAACGAGAGGAAAGGGTTCAGGCGGTACTGGAACGTGTAGGCATCGCGCATCGTGCCGACCATCGGCCGCAGCAACTCTCCGGCGGTCAACAACAACGCGTTGCCGTAGCCCGCGCGGTAATTACAAAGCCGAAGCTGATCCTCGCGGATGAGCCAACCGGTAATCTCGACACGGTCAACGGCGAAGAAGTGCTCGAGTTGTTAAACCAGCTCAACGGCGACGGTACCACCATAGTAATGGTGACCCATGATCAGAGCCACGCCGAACATGCGAGCCGCATCGTGCAAATGCTCGATGGCCGTGTACTTTCAGAGAACGTTGTCGGCATGCAGCAAACCAGTGAGGCCCGCCATGCTTAGGAACTACCTGAAAATAGCCTGGCGCAACATTGTCGGAAACCCGCTCTTCAGCGCCATCAATATCATCGGTCTTGCGATCGGACTGGCGTGTTGCATCATGATCACGTTGTTCGTCCGTTACGAAATCTCTTTCGACAAACACTGGGACAATGCCGATCGCACTTACCGGGTCACGCGGGATTTTTTCGGCAATGACCTGCAACTTGCTGCTGTCGCACCGCCGATCGCGCCGTTGCTGAAACAGGATTTCCCCGAGATTGAAGACATCACCAGGATCCTGGCGACTGGATCTGTCACCTTGTCTCGCGGCGATTTACGAATACTCGAAGAGAATATGGTTATCGCTGATCCAAACGTATTCGAATTCTTCAACCTCACGTTTGTGAGTGGTGACGCCGGGACGGCACTGGCCAGACCGACCGACATCGTGCTGACGCAGCGAGCGGCTAACCGTTACTTTGGCAGCGAGGATCCCATCGGGCAAACGCTAAACCTGATGGATCAGCTGGACGTAACAGTCACCGCCATCATCGAGGACCTTCCTGATAACACCCATATGTCTCTGGAGTTAATCGGCTCTATGGCGGCCGTACCACTCATGATGGGGCCAGATGAACTCGAAAACTGGGGCAGCAACAACTATTACACCTATCTGCGACTCCCGCAGGGTTACAACCCCGATGATCTTGAATCACATTTCGAGGATTTTCTGATCAAACACTGGAGCGAGAATGCGCCGAGTTCGTCGGCGCTGAATCTGCAGTTTTTGCCAGACATTCATCTGACCTCGAATCGGGATGGCGAGTGGCAGCCTAACGGCAGCATTGCAGTCGTGTATACATTCTCTGCCGTAGCCCTGGTCGTATTACTGATCGCCTGCGTTAACTTTATGAACCTGACTACTGCTCGTTCGACACAGCGCGCCAAGGAAGTCGGCGTACGTAAGGTTGTCGGCGCAAAGCGCAGTCAACTCATTGCCCAGTTCATGGGCGAGTCGATCCTGCTGACTGCATTCGCAATGTTGCTCGCTGTAGCGCTGGTCGAGCTGATACTGCCGGTATTTGGGGCTTTTCTGGAGAAACCACTCAGCTTTTCCTTAGCGAACCCAACGTCACTGGTGATACTTCTGCTCGGCACCGCATTAGTCGGCCTGTTTGCCGGTAGTTACCCGGCGTTCTATTTATCGAAGTTCCGCCCGGTTGAGGTTCTCAAGGGGCCTGCTTCGGGAACAGGCTCTGCATTATTGCGTAAAGCGCTCGTCGTCTTTCAGTTCGCAACATCTATTGCACTCCTCATTGCGACCGGAGTTGTCATGGCGCAGATGGAATATGCCCGCAACATCGATCTCGGTTACGACAAATCGCGCAACCTGATTACCGCACTGCCGTATTTCGCCGACTTGTGGGAAATCTATGAACCACTGAAAGCAGAGCTCGAAATGCACCCGGATATTTTGTCAGTGGTTTATTCGTCGCGCGTACCAAGCATGCAGAACAACGATGGCTCCGGCTACGTGCAAGAAGGCGTACAGGTTTCGATGGAAACTGTACAGGTGCTTGCCGATATCAAGGTCGACTACCAGTGGTTTGAACACTATGACGTTGAGTTTCTGGCCGGGCGTCCCTTCAGGCAAAACGAAATGCGTGTCGATGAACCTACCGAGGAAAATCCGATGATAAAGGCTGCCGCGATTTTAAATGAATCTGCAGCACGTCGATTCGGCTGGGCGCCCGAGGAGGCAATTGGAAAAATAGTCCGGCAACCGATGAGTCGCGAGCTTGATATGTTTATCGAGCGTGAAGTCGTGGGCGTCATTCCTGACATTCACTTTTCTTCGCTACACAACGAAATGAAGGCGACGGTTTACGCAGAGCCGAGAGCAAGCTATCAACGCAATCTGTCCATCAAACTGGCGCCTGGCGATCACAGGGAAGCGATCGAACATTTCGAAACTGTCTGGAATCGCCTGGTACCGGACGAGCCAGCATCCTGGGAGTTTCTGGATGACCGCTTTGACGCTCTCTATCGTGGAGAAGCACGGCAGGCGCAGATGTTTGGTGTCTTCTCGGCGTTCGCTATATTCGTCGCAACCCTGGGACTTTTTGGACTCGCATCCTTTACCACTGAGAGACGCACCAAGGAAATCGGCATCCGCAAAGTAATGGGTGCGTCGGTTAAAGATATCGTCTGGTTGCTGACCGCCGATTTCACGAAGCTTGTACTGTTTGCCAACATCATTGCCTGGCCGATAGCGTACTACTTCATGGATCAGTGGCTGAATCGATTCGTCTACAAAGCACCGCTGGCCGAATGGGCCTGGCTGTTTGTTGCCAGCGCGATAGCGGCATTAGCTGTCGCGTGGCTAACGATTGCACTGCAGGCGAGTCGGGCGGCGACTGCACGGCCAGTGCTTGCGTTGCGATACGAGTAAAAGGAAAAAATAGGTGTGGGAGCGGCTTCAGCCGCGAATAGTTTGGCTATAAGACCAAACTATTCGC
>CAYOHF010000168.1:0-5661 GCA_964403695.1 uncultured Woeseiaceae bacterium
TGTCCCGTTCCACAATCGACTGCAATAGTCGCAATGTGATTTTTCGGCGCGTTGCGTCACCTTTTTCGACCGAGGTGGCAATCGGCAGATCATCGAAAGTAACGGCGACATGGCGCTGATCAGCAACCGCCGGGCTGGTCAATGCAGCGTAAAGAAACGCCAGGAGGACAATTGAATATAGAAATGACTTCATGGTAGCGGCCCAATTCTGCAACAATCCCCGAATAGCCACAATTCGCAAATCGAGGAACCACCAGTGCTGCCAAACCTAACCGCCGACGAAGCTCGCCTCATTGGCTGTCTGCTCGAAAAATCCGTCATCACGCCTGATCAGTACCCATTGACGCTTAATGCACTGAGCAGCGCATGTAACCAGAAATCCGGCCGCAATCCCGTCATGAAACTGGAACCAGGTGTGGTGCAACGAACTGCGCGTGTCCTGGAAGCCAAGCATCTCATGCGTGCGGAGGAGAATTTCAAGAGCAGGACCGAGAAATACACGCAGCGCTTTTGCAACTCGCGTTTTAGCGACTACCAGTTTGATCCGCCACAATACGCCATCATCTGCCTGCTGTTGTTACGCGGCGCGCAGACACCCGGGGAGCTCAGGGCGCGCAGCGGCCGCCTGCATACTTTTGCCGACAATGATGCCGTCGAGGAGGCTCTGAACACACTTATGGAGACGGATGCCAGCCCGCTCGTCATGCAACTGCCACGCACTCCGGGCCGCAAAGACTCCGAATACATGCACCTGTTTTCCGGCCCGATAGATGTTGAGGCACATGCCGCGCAGGCTGAGGCGAAAAGCGGATCTGCAGACCGGGTTAACGTATCTGAGCTCGCGAGGCGCATCGAAGCCCTTGAATCCGACGTTGCTGAACTCAAGGCGCAGTTAGAAGCCTCGCAATAGGGCTCAGCAATCGCGGCAAGATACCGCTCGAACGGTGGCAATTTGATCACGCCATTTCGTAGGAGCGGCATCTTGCCGCGATCTGCGCTGCTCTCGCATAGAGACCAGCTGCCACAATCTGGCATTTTTCGTCCCTAAGATCGTCAGAATTCGTTGTTACAACTCTCTTTAACCAAAATTATAGGGAGTAGGGCATGCAAACGGAGATCATTAACTGGGAAAGGTGGCAGCAGTTCTTTGCCAGTCGCAGCGAAAGGCAATTGCCGGAACTCGACACAGCGGAGGACTATTCGAAAATCCCTGTTTCTTTGGCCAGGTCGCTCGCTATTTTTCAATTGGGGGAATCAGGCGGTGGCACCGTAGTCGATCAGGCGCGACGCAGCCAGATCAGCGATATTGATGATCATTATGCAGAAGCCATGCAGTTGTTTGTCGCAGAAGAACACCGTCACGCTGAAATCCTGGCAATTTGCATACGCAATCTTGGCGGGACCCTGATTCGACAGAACTGGACCGCAAAGCTATTCGTATTTGCCAGGCGCCTGATTGGTCTGCGACTAAAAGTCCTGGTTCTGCTCGCCGCTGAAGTGGTCGGAATCTGCTATTACCATCTGTTAGCGACCAGATTGCCGCCGACAAGGCTGAAGTCGTTGCTGGCTCAGCTGGTGAATGACGAGCGGGCGCATCTGCATTTTCACACCGATTTCCTGCGATCCCAGGCACAAACAACATGGCGACGTGCAGTATTCGTCTGTGCATGGCGCATTACGATGGCCGCAGCCGCGATTGTCGTTCTCATCGATCATCGGCCGGCGCTACGCGATCTCAATCTGAGGACGGGTACCGTGTTGCGGCGATGGTTAGCCTATAGCCGTCTTGCCGAACGCCTCGTGATAAATAGCCGGAGCGGACCGGATGCGGTTTTGCAGTCTCAGCATGCCTTGTATACAAAGAACCGGGAGACAGGCGTAATTGCTTCGTTAGGGTGAAGCGGGAAAGGAACAGCGGAGCCCGAAGGTTTCTGGAACGCACGTACTCGTGTAATATAAATTATTAAATTCAATAATTTATAGAGAATACCTCATGTAAAATATTGATACTTTCCCTTTTCAACTCGTCCTATTGGCCAAAGTTGGCACGAATCCCAAGGTAGCCGGCACGCCCAAGCGTTTGATAGCCATACACCTGCTCATAGTCCTCGTCGAGCAGGTTAGTTCCTCTGGCAAAAAAGCTCACGGATTTCGTCAGTTGAAATTGAGCGGTCAGGTCGATCAGCCAGTAACTTTGTAACGAGACAATTTCCGGGAGAGCCGGAAATGGCGGAAAGAACAGATCATCCCTGGAACCACCGTAGTCAGCGTTTAGCGTCGCCTGAAATCGCTCGCTACCTGAGCGAAAGTCGGCAGACAGGCTGCCTGCATGACGTGGTCGCCGCAGCTCCCTGGTATCTTCACCTGTGAAGTTTTCTTCAGTGGAATCTGTGTAGGTATACGACGCGCCAAGCCCGATTCGTTCGGTTACATTCCATTGCGCACCTGCTTCAACGCCACTGCGCTTGCTCTTGCCATCCTTGTTTTCTGCGCTCGACAAAAACGTCACCGGGTCGAATACGAAACCATCGATTTCATCTTTAAGATCCTGTCGAAACAAGGTCATTTGCAAGAGCAACGCGCCATCAAAAAACCCGTGATCCAGGCCAATGTCGAACGAAACTGAACGCTCCGGAAGCAAATCAGGATTGCCGATGAACTGGCCGGGGAAAAAGCCAAAGCGCTCGGTAAATGTCGGATTTTTCTGACCGGTGCCAACGGCGCCGCGAAGTTTCGTCGCTTCGGAGAGCGCATATGCAAGTGATAGTCGACCATTTACCGAATCGTCAAAATCGCTGTTATCGTCATAGCGTGCGCTTACCAACCAGGTGAGCCGCTCATAAGCGAGACCCTGGTACTCGGCAACCAGGCTCGTGACGTCCATTTCCTGCTCCTGATTCGGGTCGCCAAATACAATTTCCCCACGTTGCTCGAACCGGGTTACTTCGTGTTCGAGGGCCAGCGCCAGGCGATTGTTGCCAACGTCGAAATCAGACTGAAATGAGAATGTTGTGCGATCCGACGCGGATGATGAATTCTGCACACTGTCTGTCAGGTTGCGGTTGTCTGACTCGTAGTAGTGGACGTTCAGATGACTGGTCACCCGACCGTCATGGGATTCAAGCGTGCCGCCGATGCTGGCGTACAGGTTATCGGTCTCTGTCGCTACATCACCGTCTGTTGGCAACCCGGTCACAGAGAAGTCCACGGGGTCAAATTGTGAGTAGGCATCGATTGCTCTTAACTTCACATCAAAGTTCAGCGCCTCGGTCACGTGGACCCGCGCGGCCAAAGACGCAGTCGTCACATCGGAACCGTCAGTCTCGTCGCCTGACCGGGAAATGTTACTGCCATCGGTATTGGCATATTCAACACCACCGCTTAGTGACCATTTGCCCAAATTGGCAGAACCACTCAAGCCAACATTGCCGGTACTGTTCGAACCGCCTTCAATATAGGTATCGAGTCGCGAACCGCTACGATCATCTCGCGTGATGACGTTCACCACTGCCGCAATGGCATCACTACCCCACAGCGCGCTTTGCGGGCCGCGAATGACTTCTATCCGCTCAATGTTGCCGGTTGTCAGGTGTTCCCAGCGAAACTCATCACCGGTCGCCGGGTCATTGGCCCGCACACCATCGATAAGCACGAGAACATGGTTCGCCTCCGAACCGCGGACCCGAACCTGGGTCTGTGAGCCAACGACACCTGTATGGCTTACCGAAAATCCCGGTACTGAACGCAACATGTCAGTGACATACCGTGCCTGGCGTTGTTCTATTTGCTGGCGAGTAATGACTGTCGTTGCATTACCCATCTGATTCAACGTCAATGGAATTCGTGCGCCGACAACAACTATCTGATCGATCTCTGACGAATTCTCATTTTCGGCTTGCGCAAAAGCCTGGCCGGTTGCCAAAAGCATACAGGCAGCTACCAGCATAAGAAGTATTCTTAACATGATGGACTCCCACAGGGTTCCCCGACCTTGCATGTTGTGCCAATCGGGGTAGGGAGAGAATCGAAATCCCCACGTATCGCCCGCCGCGATTGAACAATGGATTTATCGACGGGCCGGTCTCCGGACTCATGAGTAACGCGTAGTTCGTTTTCGTCAATCGCCTTCCCACGCTTATCGCGCAGTGACTTCGTTGATTGACTGACTCATTTACCGTTGCGGGGGCAGTGACGGGGTTGCATTTCAGCGCACCGTCTTCCCGTTTAATACCCGTTTAACCGGGCATTCACCTGTCGAGGTTGCGAGGAACTGTACTCCCATGAGTTGTCCAATTCAACAAACCGGAAAACTGTCGGTCCGGATTTGAGCCGCATCGACAACTGCGATATATACAAACAATGAGGGGCCAGACATTATGAATGCGTGCTTATGAGTTCTTGGACAAACAGAAGAAAGCCAGCCAGTAAACGCATTGCCACTGCGTTTTCGATCATCGTTTGGTTACCGTTGCTGGTCCACGCAACGTGCAAACCTCTGGGTTTGGACAAGGCTGCATTAACAGCGCTGAAAGAGCAGGGCTATGACATCGCTGATCCAGCCCGACGCGAACGATTCGCCATGGAATTGGTGGAATGTCTCGGTGATCCCGATCCACAAATTCGAGACGGCATTGCATTCGAGGGTTTTGTTACTTTGCTCCGTGGCAATCAACTGCGGCCCGGGGCTATCAAAACGCTTTTGTCCACAATGACCAACGAGCTGACTGCGGACAACGAAGACCCGCTTGGTTTTCGCAAACCATTCCTCGCCCTGGCACTGGCGGAAGTCGCTCGTACCGACCGCGTTGAGCAGGTATTTTCGAAGACAGAACGTAGTGAACTGGTCGCAACCGCAACGAACTACATGCGTTCAATAAGTGACTACCGCGGATTTAACGAGGAGGAGGGCTGGCGCCATGCCGTCGCACACACCGCCGACCTGCAAATGCAGCTGACACTCAATTCATTGGTGACACAGGAACAATTGCTCCAGATTCGCGATTCGATCGCCACCCAGGTCGCACCACAAGGTGAACATTTTTATGTGTATGGCGAAAACGAAAGACTCGCACGACCAATATTGTTCATGGCATCTCGTGATGCGTTCACTGAACAGCAATGGATAGATTGGTTTACAAGCCTCGCTGTAGCAGACCCCTATGAAAACTGGAACGATGTATTCGAGTCACAAACCGGGCTGGCAAAGTTACACAATACACGTGCGTTCGGAGAAGCAGTTTATGTCAGCGCAGTCGGAAGCGACCAGATCGGTCTGCAGGCAGTTGCCGCCGGGGCATTAGTGCTATTGAAGGCTTTACCCTGAGAAAGGTTGATGTCGTTTTTGCTGTCAACTAAGACAAGGGGCGACGATTATCCACGTTGTCGAAAAACAGAGGCAACAACTATACGACTGATTCAATCATGCTACGCTCGGCCTGAGAGGCGCACTGCTGTGTTTTCTTGTACCCAGGGATAGATATGAAATCCAGGCACAACACACGAATATTTTTCACCCTGATCGCATTATTGGTGATCACAAGTGCATGTTCACCCGCAAATTCGCCAAACGATTCCAGCAATAGTGCCGTGCAGGATATTGACGCTCTGGTCACGACACAGTGGTTGAGCGAACACCTCGATGACCCGGATCTGGTGGTGCTC
>CAYOHF010000169.1:0-5623 GCA_964403695.1 uncultured Woeseiaceae bacterium
GAGTTCAGGCTACATCTTGACTGTAATTGCCGGTTTTGGCATTCGCGGCTGAAGCCGCTCCCACAGCTATGGCACGAACTGTGGGAGCGGCTTCAACCGCGAATTCTCAATATCAAGGTCAATCTTGTGTTCATGGGATAGCAATAGCTGGCACGTGCCTGTTTCGTGACTTTTCTGCGAAAGATATGCCTATGTCTGAATCGAAATTTCTGAACAAACAGGTCGTCGCCTGGGCACTCTACGATTGGGGAAATTCTGCTTTTGCATTGAGTGTGCTCGCCGTACTGTTTCCATTATTTCTTGGTTCATACTGGAGTGCAGGAGACCCGGGATCGGTGGTCACATCACGCCTGACCTGGGCGACTGCAATCGCCAGTGTCGTCGTGTCGTTGCTGGCACCTGTCATTGGGGCAATTGCGGACAGCGGTGGGTATCGCAAACGGTTCCTTTTTTCACTGGCAATACTGGGCGCCGTCAGTACAGCAGCATTGAGCCTGGTGGACATGGGCGACTGGATCTGGGCGCTGGTCATATTCGTGCTGGCATCAGTCGGTTATTACAGTGCCAACGTCTTCTACGATTCATTGCTGATGGATGTTAGTAAGCCGCGCTACTACAGCCTTGTGTCATCACTCGGTCTCTCGCTTGGTTATTTTGGTGGTGCATCCCTGTTGACCTTGCACGTCTGGATGCTGTCCTCGCCGCAGACGTTCGGTTTTGCCGATATCAACGCTGTCGTCAAATTCGCATTTATTTCCGTCGGCGTATGGTGGCTGATTTTTCTTATGCCACTAATGCTGGTTGTACGCGAAACGAAATCCGAGACCGCGGAGAAGGGCGGCACGATACGCGCAGCGTATTGGGCGCTCAAAGAGACGTTCCTGAAAGTTCGTTCGTACCGCAACGTTTTCCTGTTCCTGGTGGCCTACTGGTTTTATATAGGCGGATTGTTCACGGTCATATTTATGGCTGTGAATTTTGGTCAGCGTCTTGGATTTAGTTCACAAGACCTGGTCAAAGCACTGTTAATAACAAATTTTGTTGGTTTTCCGGCGACCCTGGGTTACGGATATATCGGTCACCATTTCGGTCCCAGGAATTCAATTTTCCTGGGTCTCGCCGTATACATCGGTGTTGTGTGCTGGGCCGTTTTCCTGGTCGACGTCAGCCAGTTTTATGCCATGTCCATCACGATTGGCATGGTGCAGGGCGGCGTGCAGGGAATGAGTCGGTCATTGTTCGCAGGGCTGATTCCCGCGCATCAGTCGGGCGAGTTTTTCGGCTTTTACAACATGCTCACCAAGTTTGCACATGTGCTTGGTCCGGTTCTCGTTGGCATCGTCGCTTATTTTAGTGACGAACCAAAATACATCCTCGTCGCAGTGTTGCCCATGTTCGTGATTGGCGCCCTGATGTTGACCCGGGTTGATGGAACTCTGGCGGACAGTGCTGCAGAAGCTAAACCCGGCGGGCAAATTGTGTAACCGCGGCCTGCAGCTCCTGAATTGCTGACAGTTCAGGGGGGCCGTACCGGGCATCAAGATAACGACTGGTAATTCGCTCCGCATCCTGCGTAATTTTCATATGCTGTTTTGACACGCGGTGTGCGTAGGCCAACGGCGTTTCGCCACGCTCGGGCGATACTCCTGCACTGCGGGTAAATTTCTGATACAAAACCGCAGCCTGGTCTTTGCGCGGTGGCCGGTAGCGGAACATCAACAAGACACTGATTAGCCCGATGAGGCCAATCACTATGGCAAGGAGCGTCAGTATCATTTTGCGCCAATCCGGCTCGTCCATCCCGAGCCACTCCAGGAAACGATTTTGATTTTCCGGGCCGTAGCCGAGAATCCACTCATTCCATTTGGCGTTCATTGCATCCCAGGTCAGGGCTATCTGATACAGGAACTCCGATGGCGCTGTCAGGCCCCAGCTTGCACCAATGCCGTCAAACATGGCGCCTGTACGCCCGGCGCTTATGCGCTCCGGCGCTACCGCGGCCGTTGGGTCGACACGATACCAGCCACGCCCGGGCAACCAGACTTCGGTCCACGCATGCGCATCAGCCTGGCGTACGATCATGTACCGGCCGAGCGGATTCATTTCGCCGCCCTGGTAGCCAAGTACAACGCGTGAGGGAATATCGGCCGCGCGCATCATAACGGCGAACGCTGAGGCATAGTGTTCGCAAAAGCCCTGGCGCGTGTCGAAAATAAACCGATCAACCGGGTTACTGCCAAGCGCCGGTGGTTCCAGTGTGTAATAAAACGCTTCAGTATTGAATTTTCGCAGGACGTGTTCGATGTACGTCTCGTCGGAGCCGGCGGCCTCGCGCATACTGCGCGCCAACTCGGCAACTTTTGGATTACTGTCCGGCGGCAATTTCGTGTACCTGGATCTGAAGAATGAGGACAAATTATCATTGAGCCGGAAATTCGTATGTGAGACGACCCGGTAGGATATACGCTGATCGATAGGTTGCATGCGTGCGAGTTGTTGTTGTCGCGCCATGAAAGTCTGGCCGAGACTCCACTCTAGCGGCACATCCAGGGCAAATACCCAATGCTGGCGCGTCGCCTCCATGGTGACCTGATAACGAATGGGCGCACCAAGATATTCGATATCGCGCTGTGCGCTCGAGCCGATAGAGGCTTCACTCCCCGACCAGGTGCGGCCGTTAAAACGGTGCAGAACGAGACCACGCCAATAGCGATCCTGTGGTGGCGGTATCTCGTCGTCGAAATGTACGCGAAAAGCGACTGCATCTGATAGTGACAGCGAACTGATGTCACCCGGACTCATTTTTTCGCTGAGTCCCGATGTTCCACTGCTGGTATCGATTGGCACTGACCAGAATGGCGTTGCAATGCGTGGGAAAAAGATCCACATGGCGATCGTCAGTGGAGCTGCATAGAGCATCAGTCTCGTTGCGGTCCTGAAGCTCTGACCGACATTGACCGGACGGCTGTTCGACATACGCAGCCAGGCCATCATCGTAAAGACTACTCCGGCGATCAGGTATGGCAGGGACCAGAGGTATTGCTCACGCAATAACGAGGACATGATCAGAAAAATAGTAATAAACAGGAGTACGAACTGGTCGCGCCTCTTGCGTGTTTCCATCAGTTTCAGTGCAGCCATTACTGCGAGTAACGCCGAACCCGGGCCGACACCGCTGACGGATTCGTACGAGATGAGGACGCCGATGAAGCACATTAATGCCAAAACGATGCGCAGCCAGGCGGCAGGTAATCTCCAGCGGCGTCTTTCAACCTGCCAGCGCCACGCCGAACAAGTGAGAAAGATTGCGGTAACCCATAGTGGCAAAAACTGTATGTGGGGAACTACCGAAAAGGCCAGCGCCGATATGGTCCACGGCAAGCTGGCCAGCAAGGATCCGTCAGTGCCGGAACGTTTGCTCATTTGCCCTTACCAGCAGAGTGTGACGCTATCGGCTTGAGGTTGAACAGTGCGAGCGCCTCCAGGCACCGGTGTCGGTGCGCAGCGCCGTGTGCGGGGTTGAATTCAGCGCCGGGCAGGCGCAATCCGTAATCTCGCTGCGTACGTTCGGCATCAGTAATCCAGCGTGTCAGAACTGACAATCGCTCTTCGATGTCGCTGCCGGCCAGCATATCGAAATCGAACCACTGACTGCTGGTATCCGCGCCTGAAAATTGCTTGGAAAGCAGATCGCCTGTTCTGGCGTAGGCCTTCCATGCCACCTTGCGCGGCGAATCGCCAACACTATATTTGCGCAGTCCGGCGAAATCCTCCTCGCCACGCGCATCATGTTGTCGGTGGCCCTGTGCGGCCTGTGTAGGTGGCGGTTCGGGAACCAGGGCCGCAGGTTTGGGATAAACCAGCCCCTGCAAATCCATATGCAGCCAGGCCCATGCGCGAAATAATTCGAACGGAAATAATGTCCTGACGCCAAAACGGTCAAGTCGAATTCGACCCCGTTGTCGCGTCGGTATTTCAAGATTAAAAACGCGACTTTCACCCGCGGCCAGGTCATCTATGTCGCTGACGATGCCGGCGATATAGACTTGCAGATGCGGCCTGTGGTTTTTTGAATGATTGGTAATCGCAACCTGAAATTCAGCTGCCTGGCCGGCAAAAACAGGCTCGACGCCGGCGAAAGATAGTTCAAGACCGACGAGGTTTCGCTGACACTGGTGCATTGAGACGAAGCCTAAGCTGGTCAGCAAAAACGTCAGAACAAATGACAGGTTGTTGTTGTAGTTCATTGAGCCGAGCAACATCGTGAACGACATCAACGCAAACACCAGGCCAACCGTCGTCGGCAGAATGTAAATACGTCGGGACGCCAGAGTTGTGGCGAGGGAATCAGTTCCCTGGCGTTTCCTGGCCCAGCGCGTGACTCTCGCCTCGACTGCCTGTCGATAGAACGAAGTTTTTAGAATGCCGGCCCGCATGAATAGTCCGGGCTACGGGATCGCCACGTTATCGAGAACATGACGACTAAGCTCGGTTGGTGTTCTATACACCGAACTGCTGGCGGGCTTGAGACGATGTCCGGCGACTGAGCCGAATACGGCTTGCACATCATCGGGGAAGACGCCCGAATGATGTTGCATGTATGCATGGGCTCTTGCGGCGGCCACCAGTGCAAGTGCGCCGCGTGGCGACAGTCCGGTCTCGATATTGGGTGATTCACGGGTAAATCGAATCAGCGCCTGGATGTAGTCGATCAGCGGCTCCGACATGTGAACTTTCGCCGCGTAGTTTTGCAGTTCAAGCAATGTGCCGGGCTGCAAAGAGGGACTGATGTCGTTGAGCATCTCCCGGCGGTCGATGCCGGTAATGAGTGCGCGCTCATTTTCTTCATTCGGATAGCCGAGCTCCAGGCGCATCAGGAAACGGTCCAGCTGCGACTCTGGTAATTGAAATGTACCAATCTGGTCGGAAGGATTTTGTGTAGCAACCACGAAATAAGGGTTTGGCAATTCGTGTGTCTGGCCGTCGACCGTTACCTGGCGTTCTTCCATTGCCTCAAGCAGTGCGCTTTGCGCTTTAGGTGTTGCACGATTTACTTCATCGGCCAGTACGAGTTGGGAAAATACGGGGCCGGGCTGGAAAACGAATACACCTTCCTGTTGCCGAAAAATGGATACACCGACAATGTCTGCCGGAAGCAGGTCGCTGGTAAATTGAATTCGCTGAAATGACAGGCCCAGCACCCGTGCGAGAGACTGCGCAAGAATGGTCTTGCCTAATCCTGGCAGGTCTTCAATTAACAGGTGGCCGCGGGCCAGCAGGCAAGACAGGGCGAGCGAAATTTCCGCGTCCTTGCCCAGAATAATGCTCGCCAGCGAGCGCTGTGCCGCATCTATGGCAGCTTTTTGCTGATCTTCGCCCAATGGCAGTTGTTCGAGCGTGCTTCCGCGCTGCATGCGTCACTCCCGTTAATCTGGTCTAATTCCCGGATATAGAGCCCAATACTCGTGGATAGCCCGCCGTATTGCACCCGGTGCCGCCCAGGATTGTGAACTATCCCGCAAAACTCAAACGTTTAGCGTGTCCAGGCGCTGCAACTGCTCATCCAGCTGCGAAATTTGTTGTTCGAACTCTGTTACCCGCTGCTTTTCCTGTGTGACCACAT
>CAYOHF010000170.1:0-5578 GCA_964403695.1 uncultured Woeseiaceae bacterium
GTCGGATGCACGTCGCGAACCTCAAATCCGGCGCGCTCACGCGTCAGGCCACCTGGCCCAAGCGCCGAAACCCTGCGCTTATGTGTGACTTCGGACAAAGGATTGTTCTGATCCATGAACTGCGACAACTGACTTGAGCCAAAAAACTCTTTGACCGCAGCCGCAACCGGCTTGGCATTGATCATTTCCTGCGGCATCAGGCCTTCAGTTTCAGCCTGCGTCAGACGCTCTTTCACGGCACGCTCGACACGAACCAGGCCAACGCGGAACGCATTTTCTGCCATTTCGCCAACACTGCGTACGCGGCGATTGCCAAGGTGATCGATATCATCAACAGTGCCATAGCCGTTACGAATATTTACGAGCGTTTTGAGTACATCGAGAATATCTTCATTCTCGAGGATACCGCCGCCTTCCGAGTCCTCGCGACCTACGCGACGATTGAATTTCATTCGTCCTACCGCGGACAGGTCATAGCGGTCCGGGTTGAAGAACAGATTCTGGAACAGGTTTTCTGCTGCTTCCTTGGTCGGTGGTTCACCCGGGCGCATCATGCGATAAATTTCGACCAACGCTTCCAGGCGTGTGGTTGACGGGTCGATTCGCAAGGTATTCGAAATGTACGGACCACGGTCCAGATCGTTGGTATACAAAGCCTGGATATGCTCGATGCCGTTCTCGATCAGCAGCTCGACAACTTCCGGCAACAACTCGGCATTTGCTGCCGCCAGTAGCTCGCCTGTTTCCGTATCGATCACATCATGAGCAAGTGTCTTGGTTTCAAGATATTCGACGGGCACGACCAGTTTTTTGATCGTCGACTTTTCCATGTCGCGGACGTGTTTGGCTGTGATGCGTCGGCCTTCCTCGATAATGACCTTGCGCCCGAGCTTGATATCGAACATCGCGGTTTCGCCGCGCAGTCGTTCCGGCACCAGACCCATGCTGATTTCTTTTTCGGAAAGGTAAAAGTCCGATTTCTCGAAGAAAATGTCGAGCATCTCGACATTCGTCAAACCGAGGGCACGCAAAATGATCGTGACTGGCAGTTTCCTGCGCCGATCGATGCGCGCGAACACGCTGTCCTTGGGGTCGAACTCAAAATCCAGCCACGAGCCGCGGTAAGGAATAATTCGTGCAGAGAAAAGCAGTTTGCCGGATGAGTGCGTTTTGCCCTTGTCGTGATCAAAAAACACGCCGGGTGATCGATGTAGCTGCGAGACGATAACGCGTTCAGTACCGTTAATGACAAACGTGCCATTCCTGGTCATCAGCGGCATTTCGCCAAGGTAAACTTCCTGCTCGCGAATGTCCTTGATCGGTTTTGGCGTGCCGCTAGCCTCTTTGTCGTATATGACAAGGCGTACTTTGACGCGAATTGGTGCTGCGAAAGTCAGACCACGCATTTGACATTCTTTAACGTCAAACACAGGTTCGCCGAGGCGATAACTCACATACTCCAGCGCTGCATTTCCCGAATAACTAACAATCGGAAATACTGTCTGGAATGCTGCGTGTAACCCACGATCGGCGCGGTCACCTATTGCTACGTCTTCCTGCAAGAACTTCGCGTACGAGCTCAGCTGGATTGCCAGGAGATACGGGACATCAAGAACTGTCGGCTGCTTGCCGAAATTCTTGCGTATGCGCTTTTTTTCAGTGAATGAATAGGCCATTCGAGTTCATCCTCAATTGTGGTAGCTGCAGTCGCCAGTCAAGGTCGCCGCTACCATCACTACAAAATTTTTCTGCGCGCTTAAACGCACAGGCGCAATGACGCGGCCCACGGAAAATCCGCCGGCCGCATCATGCATTGCTGACCCTGACGGCAATACCGCCCTGGTCCTGCATTTGAAGGTGCTGTGTCAAGTTTTGTTACTTAAGCTCGACTGTGGCGCCTGCTTCTTCAAGTTGCTTCTTGAAAGCTTCGGCGTCTGCCTTCGGTGCTGCTTCCTTAATTACTGACGGGGTGCCCTCGACCGCGTCCTTGGCTTCTTTCAGTCCAAGACCGGTGATCGTGCGAACAGCCTTAATGACTGCAACTTTGGCTTCGCCGAAGCTGGTCATAACGACATCGAACTCGTTCTTTTCTTCCTCTGCTGCCTCACCACCACCAGCACCAGCAGCTGCAACAGCAACCGGAGCAGCGGCAGAAACACCCCATTCGTCTTCGAGCATTTTCACGAGCTCGACAACTTCCATAATTGGCTTAGCGCTCAACTCTTTGAGCAGATCTTCGTTTGATAATGCCATCTTCGTTTTCCTTTGATTTCTATACCTGAGTCAGGTAAATAAGTTTTAAATCCAGTCCTATGCTGCTTCCTGTTCGCCGCGCGCAGACAAAGTCCGTGCCAACATTGCAGGTGGTTCAGCAAGCGTCCGTACCAGTTTGCTCATCGGTGCCATCATTATGCCAAGCAACATTGCACGCGCCTGATCGAGCGTCGGCAAATCTGCCAACTTCGCTAGATCACTCGCAGGCAACAACTGCCCACCCAAAGATAGCGAGACTGCCTGCAGAGCTTCGTGCTCCTTGGCAAAGTCTTTGATAACCCTGGCAGCAGCACCTGGATCTTCTTTCGCAAACGCAAGCAGAACAGGTCCTTTGAGCGAATCTTCCAAACACTCAAATTCGGTTCCTTTGACTGCCAGACGTGCCAACGTGTTTTTGACCACACGCAGGTAGACATCTGCGTTGCGCGCTTCCTTACGCAACTCCGTCATTTCTGCAACAGACAAGCCCCGGTATTCCGCAACAACAGCGGAAAGGGATTCGCCTGCAACCGCGTTTACCTCTTTGACAAAATTTTTCTTGTCTTCGAGTCTCAGTGCCATGAATTTCTCCTGGCTTACGGTTACACACACAGGTAAGGACGAGCCTTACCCCCATTTTTCGTCATGGCTTCCCGCAAACAGATTACTCTGCGCAAGTCACCCTGACTGTCGACAGTGGGTAACCGTCGCCAGATTGCTCCGACTCAGGTAACACCATCTGCGCAGGAAAATATTAAGGTAGGGGTTCATCCCAACCTCCTGCGGTCTTCGACGACAATCGGATCTCTCCGACTTTTTCCGCAATCCCGCCCGAAAGCGAGATCACAAAACCATTCAATCAGACGTCAACAGTCGCCTGATCAACAGAAACTCCCGGGCCCATCGTTGAGGACACGGTCAATTTCTTCAAAAACACACCCTTCGCAGAAGCTGGCTTGGACTTCTGGAGGTCCGCCAGCAATGCGATCAGGTTTTCTTTTAAAGCGGCAATATCAAAGTCAGCGCGACCGATCGGGCAATGAATAATGCCCGCTTTATCCGTGCGATAACGTACCTGGCCTGCTTTTGCATTCTTTACGGCCGTTTCCACGTCAGCTGTGACCGTGCCAACCTTAGGGTTAGGCATCAGGCCGCGTGGCCCCAGGATCTGGCCCAACGCGCCAACGACGCGCATGGCATCCGGAGTGGCAATTACAACATCAAAATTCATGTCGCCGCCTTTAATCGACTCGGCGAGATCTTCGAAGCCAACAATGTCCGCGCCGGCCTTTTTTGCTTTTTCCGCGTTCTCGCCCTGCGCGAAAACTGCGACTCGCACTGTTTTGCCAGTGCCATTCGGCAGTACCGTCGAACTACGTACGACCTGGTCTGATTTGCGAGGATCGACGCCAAGATTTACCGAAACATCGATGCTCTCCGGAAATTTCGCGGTCGCCAGCTCTTTAACCATGGTTAACGCTTCGTCGATCGGGTAATGCGAATCCGGGTTAACTTTTTCACGTGCAAGTTTTTTACGTTTACTTAGAACAGCCATTACTTCACTCCCTCAACATCAATACCCATGCTTCGGGCGGTGCCAGCAATAGTTCGCACTGCGGCATCCATATCAGCTGCTGTTAAGTCGGGCATTTTTGTCGTAGCAATTTCTTCCAGTTGCGCACGATTCACCTTGCCCACCTTATTGGTGTTAGGTTCCCCTGAGCCTTTTTTCAGGCCAGCGGCTTTACGCAACAACACTGCTGCCGGTGGCGTCTTACAAATAAACGTAAAGCTACGATCGCTGTAGACCGTAATAATTACTGGAATCGGTAAGCCGGGCTCCGTGCCTTGAGTCTCTGCATTAAATGCTTTGCAGAACTCCATAATGTTAACGCCATGCTGGCCCAACGCGGGGCCGACGGGCGGACTTGGATTTGCCTGGCCTGCAGGAACCTGCAGCTTTATATAGCCAGTTACTTTCTTAGCCATTTTATATTCCTTTCGAGTTCAAGCGCCGGTCAGGCTCCTCGTATGTTTGTCGTGGATCGGATCTTTTGTCGCTGTCGCGGCGTTTGGATGCGATCCTGTTTGCCTTTGTCTTGCCTTCTTTCTTGGCACCGATATCGCCCGCTGGGCGGGCTCCTACGATGCCTGAGCGCGCGTATTGTGCGCTCAATTTCATGCTTTGTCTGGTTGTGCCGTTGTTCTGTCTAGCCTTTTTCTACCTGGCCGAAGTCGAGTTCTACCGGGGTCGAACGGCCTAATATCTGTACTGCTACCTGCAGGCGGCTCTTTTCGTAGTTGACCTGCTCTACCACGCCGCTGAAATCGTTGAACGGGCCATCTGTGACACGAACCAGCTCGCCGGGTTCAAACAATACTTTCGGCCGCGGTTTGTCGACGCCTTCCTGAACACGATTCAAAATCTGATCAGCTTCTTTTTCCGAAATCGGCGCAGGTTTATCGCTCGACCCACCGATGAATCCCAAAACCTTAGGCACTTCCTTGACGAGGTGCCAGGTTTCGTCATCCATTTCCATCTGCACCAGGACATAGCCCGGGAAGAACTTGCGCTCACTGCGCCTTTTCTGCCCTTCCTTCATTTCGACCACTTCTTCGGTTGGAACGAGAATGTCGCCAAACTTCTCTTCCAGGCCCATCAATGCAATACGCTCTTGCAGAGAGGCCTTGACCTTGTGTTCAAAATTTGAATAAGCGTGGACGATGTACCAGCGTAACGCCACCTGTGTTTCCCCTTAAATCTGTCAGTGTCTAGCCGGTAGAACCGACCAGCATGCGTGTCAGCCAGAGCAGGAACGAATCCAGGCCCCAGAAGAACAACGCCATAATTAATGTAAATACGAAAACAGCAATTGCCGTCTGCGTGGTTTCCTGTTTCGTCGGCCAAACAACCTTGCGAATCTCTACGCGCGACCCTTGAATAAAGGCCCACAGTCGCTGTCCCTGCACACTGGTCATCGCAATAACGATACCTGCCGCCAGACCACCCAACACGAGCAGTACCCGAATCGGTAGCGACCATTCAAGATAATAGTAGTAGCCGTACAGGCCGCCCACGAGTACACCGGCCGCTACCAGCAGCTTCAGAATGTCGAGGACACCCGACTCGCTCGTTTCTTGTGTTGTTGCCAAAATCTTTCCTTTCATCATCGCTATCGCCCGCTCGGCGGGCTCCTACGATGCCTTTCCGCACATTTCTGAAGTCGCTATTGCAAACTTTTAGTGCAATTTGCGAATCCTTAGTCCTGCCAAATGGCAGGCCAGGAGGGAATCGAACCCCCAACCTGCGGTTTTGGAGACCGCC
>CAYOHF010000171.1:0-5505 GCA_964403695.1 uncultured Woeseiaceae bacterium
TTGCTATATCCGCTTTACCGCGCAACCGGACATTCGGCTAGAATAGGCTCTAACGGCCGCTAGCGACAAAAAGCGGCCATCGATTTATTTTGCGGGAATCGTTATGAAGTTCACCTCACTGATCAGCATCACTGTCATCGTCTTTGTTCTAGCGGCATTGGCCTCACCGCGGCCGGTTGTGGGGCAAGAGGCATCCAGCCTGGCGTCCCTTCCGCTCGACGACATGGAGTTTCGGCTCATCGGACCATTCCGCGGTGGACGATCGGTCGCCGTGGCCGGTCATCCCACTGAGCGTCTGACGTTCTACTTCGGATCGACGGGCGGGGGTGTTTGGAAGACGGAGGACGCGGGGCATAACTGGAACAACGTGTCTGACGGGTTCTTCTCGACCGGATCCGTTGGTGCACTCGCGGTCGCGCCGTCCCAGCCCGAGACCGTGTACGCCGGAATGGGCGAACACGCGATCCGGGGAAACACTTCACATGGCGACGGAGTTTACCGCTCAGACGATGGCGGGGAGACGTGGCGTCACCTGGGACTAGAGGACACTCGCCAGATCTCCAACGTGATCGTCCATCCCACCGATCCGGACGTGGTCTACGTCGCAGCGCTCGGACACGCCTGGGGACCCAACGAGGAGCGGGGCATCTACCGTTCGCGTGACGGCGGCACAAGCTGGGACAAGGTGCTCTACGTGAACGAGGACATCGGCGCTGGCGATCTTGAGATGGACCCCTCCGATCCAACGGTACTCTACGCCGGGATGTGGGAGGTGCGCCGCTTCGCCTGGGGACTTCGTGGAGCCGGACCCGGCACCGGGCTTTACAAGTCGACCGACAGTGGAGATACCTGGGAAGAGCTGACGAACAATCCGGGGTTGCCAACGGGGGAGAATCGAGGCCGAATCGGCGTGACGGTTTCGGCGGCCAACCCGAACCGTGTGTGGACGATCATCGAAGCCGAGGATGATCAGACGGGTGTCTTTAGATCCGACGACGCCGGGGCCACCTGGGAACTGGTGAGCCAGCGGGCCGAGCTTTCACAAAGGCCCTGGTATTACCACAGGATCCATGCACATCCCACTGACCCGGACCGAGTGTACATTCAGAACACCCGGCTATGGCACTCCACCGATGGCGGGCGCAACTACACGATGATCCCGACCCCGCATGGGGACAGCCACGATCTTTGGATCGATTCGGAAGATCCGGAGCGGATGATCGAGGCCAATGACGGGGGCGGAACGGTCACGTTCAACGGCGGCGGTTCCTGGTCGTCCATCTACAACCAGCCGACGGCCCAGTTCTACCACGTGACCGTGGACACTCGCTTTCCATACCGGCTCTACGGAAATCAGCAGGACAACTCCACACTCTCGATTCCGAGCCGCTCGGACACTGGGCTGATCGATGAAACCGAGCTCTATACGATCGGCGGAAACGAGGATGGGTACACTGCTGTCCATCCTGAAGACCCTGACATCATCTACTCTGGCGATCACCACTGGCTCACCCGCTACAATCACCGTACGAAGCAGGTGAAGTACATCTCGCCGTGGAATGAGATCTGGTGGGGTTGGGGAGCTAAGGACCACAAATACCGGTTCCAATGGGTGTTCCCGGTCGTGATCTCTCCCCACGACCCGGAGGTGCTCTACGCCACCTCGCAGGTTGTGCACCGTTCCCTCGACCGTGGCGATTCGTGGGAGGTCATCAGCCCGGACCTGACGCGGGCTGACCCCTCGACGTTGGAGTCTACCCCCGGGATCGACGATGACCCCGACACCGGCCCGTACTGGGGTCCCATCAAAAGGGACAACACCGGCATCGAGTGGTACGCCACCATTTTCGCCTTTGCGGAATCACCCCTTCAGGAAGGTCTTTTTTGGACGGGTTCCGACGACGGAATGGTGCATATTTCCCGTGATGGTGCAGCAACGTGGCAGGACGTGACGCCGAAGGGATTCCCCGACTTCACCCTGGTCAGCATCATCGAAGCGTCGAGCCACGATCCCGGAACGGCTTACCTCGCCGCGAATCGTTACAAGCTCGACGACCTTAGCCCATACCTCTTCAAGACGACGGACTACGGCGCCAACTGGACGCTGATCGTCGACGGAATAGATGCGGACGACTTTACCCGGGTTATCCGTGAGGACCCGACGCGGCCGGGGCTGCTTTATGCGGGAACGGAAACCGGGCTATACGTCTCGTTCGACGACGGTGGCTCTTGGCGTAGGTGGCAGGCGAACTTCCCAGTAGTACCGGTCCGCGACATGGTAGTAAAAGACGATGATCTTGCTATTGCCACGCACGGTCGCTCCTTCTGGATGTTCGACGATCTGGCTGTGCTCCGCCAGGCCGATTCGGGAGTTGTCGCCGACTCAGTTAAACTATTCCAGCCAGAAGACGCCGTCCGATTCCGAGAAGGAATAGCCGGCAGTCCTCTTAGGGGACAGAGCCCACCGGGCGCGTCGGGGAAGAACCCGCCGGCCGGTGTAACTATCTGGTACTACCTCAAGGACCCCGGTAAAACGGTGACCCTGACGGTCCGGGACGAGAGCGGGACCGAGGTCGCGATGTTCAGCAGTGAAGCAGACCCTGACCGGGTAGGCACGCCGCGGAACCCGCCACCGGACCCGATCGCGGCCGACGCGGGGCTGAATCGCTTCGTCTGGGACCTTCGATACCCGGGCCCACTTCAGATTCCCGGCGCGATCTACCGGCGTTACGACCCCACCGGGCCGATCGCGGCGCCCGGCCAGTATGAAGTCGAGCTGCGGACCGAGGGATTCAGGTCGAGCCAATCGTTCGAGGTTCTTCCAGACCCGAGGTTGGACACGACTCAGGCGGAGTTCGACGAATTGAACCGTTTCCTCCTCGCCATACGTGACGAGATCACCAGCACTCACGAAACCATTTTTGGCATCCGTAGCCTACGGGATCGGATCGAGGTCCAGATCGGCAGCGATGTTCTTGGCAAGAACGCGACGCGCGATGCAGAACTCGTCGTGCGCGAGCTTCTCATCATCGAAGAGAAGCTGATCCAGTTCCGAGCCAAGGCGACGCAAGACCTCATCAATTACCCGGTGCGCCTAAACGACAAGCTCTCGACGTTAGCCACACTGGTGGAGATGTCCGACTCGCCTCCGGCAGCGCAGGACTACGAGCTCTTCGACGACCTGAAGGTGCGGATTCAGGAGGTAGTCGTCGAACTCGACGATCTCGTCGAGACCACGGACTGGACGCGAATTGGAATGGAAGTGAACTGAGCCGTTTACACTCACCTCGTCGTGCCGGAGGAGGTGGGTGAAAAACGGCACGCAGAGCCCAGAACTCAGTTTCAAGACCCTGGCAATCCACGCTCAACGTCAGATCACAATAATGCTCAACGCATGGGCTTCCTGTGACTGATCCAGTCCACCGTGAATTATCGTTGCTCGAATGGATTCGGACAAACAAGTTGGAGGCGTCCCGGCGGTTGGTGATTGGGTCGATTTTGGGTGGCGTCCTTTTGTACATTTACGGAGAGATCGTTTCTCGCGACAAGGTGGTCGTGCCATTTATTGTCTTGGTAGGGTCTATTGCCTTCTTCTTAAGTTAGCCAACCACACGATGTCCGCTTTCCGTCCGAAACCGGACATTGAGCTACAATCAGCCTGAAGGGCCGCTTTTGACTGCGACGTCATCCGGTCGACGCAACACTTTGGTCAAAACGTGAAGAGAGTCTGATTATCAACGAGGCTTCAGGCGTAGTATCTGCGTAGAGCAGTAACCTCGAAAGATAGATCCCAACTCTCACTCGCGAACTCAACACAATGCCCCAAAACGAATAGAAACGATGCAGAGAGACTTACGACTTGATGCAATTCGAGGGTTTCTGCTGGCCGAGATAACGTTCGTCCATACCCATGCGCCAGGTTCATTTATAGTGAACGAGTTCTTTGGCCGCGTTTCCATGGCGGCGGCCTTCATATTTCTCTCGGGTCTGGTAGCCGGGGCTGTCTATGGAAAGATTGCAGACCGTTCGTTGTTGAACTGCTCTAACGTTGCGGTGCGACGTGCTTTTTACATTCACAAGTACCACGTCGCCACATTTGCATTTCTGATTATAGTTGCGCTGCTATTGCCGCAGTACATCGACTACTTCAATTTCGATTGGATCACAAATCCGTCCGAAGCATGGCGCAATATTGTCAAGTTCGTGTTCTTGGGTTATCAGCCAAGTGTTTTTGACATTCTTCCACTCTATACGCTGTTTGTATTGGCAATGCCTTTAGCGTTCTTAGGCTTCAAAAAGGGCCATTCCACCACTGTACTGGGAATTTCTCTTGGTATATGGATTCTTGCGCAACTTGGATTAGGTAACGACAAGGCATTTGGTGGCTCAGACTTCAATCCGTTTGCATGGCAACTTCTCTACTTTTCCGGTCTGTATTTTGGTTATTTTCAGATACACCATCGGCAAGAAATCGTGCGATTTCATCGAGGTCTGATTGCGATTTGTTTCTCAATCGTAGTGTTAGGATTCAGCCTGCGTTGGAACCTGGTTGACTGGCCAAATTACGTACAAAAAGGAACATTCCTGTCGAACAAATCGAGTCACAGTATTCTCTATGTAATTAATTTTTACGCTTTTGTATATCTGGTTTGGTGTGTAGCACGGCGTTTCCCCAGTCTCATAACCATTCGACCATTTGTGTTTCTTGGAAAGCATTCAATTCAGGTGTTCTCGTTTCACATTTTGATGATCTATTTGACGCTGCCGCTAATGCAGGCAACACGGCAGGTTTCGCCCTGGATTGGACTGTTTCTTGGGGTGCTTATCGTAGGGAGTCTTTTCATACCGGCAATGATCCATCATTGGTACAGAGAAAGGGAAAAGATCAAGAAGAAACCCGGTGGCGTTTCGGGTCGGCAATCGTTAGGTACGGGACGGACAAGGAAATAAACTTGATTGACAGTGCGAACATTGAACGAGTAACCGAATAGATTTCAGGCCAATGAGCGCCCGCTTTCAGCCGAAAGCAGCCATTGGCCTGGACCTGATAAAATGCTCCGCTATTGACCCATAGCGGCCATCATCGAATAAACAACGTCAATCGAGTACATATTGTTTGTTACGCGGGGCTTTGAAGACCGGCGCAACATTTCTAGCATCACTACAGTGTTTGTCCTTAGCTCGTGCCCAGGATCAACGACACATAGTTGACCTGCATTTAAACAATAGGAGTGCAACCAGATTCGGTAGTCCGATTGCCGTTTGCACTAACGAACAGGACGTTCACTTTCCCGGACTCGAATCCCAATCGGCCTGATATCTGTCCAGACTCGAGAATGATCGGTGCCGATTGATCTTTAGTCATTGGCCAGGAAGTATGTCAACCCTTCGCTGGGGAGTTCGCCTCGGGGAGGCAAACGCAAAAAGGTCCCCGAATAGGGGACCTTTTAGTGTTTGACTCCCCGACCCGGACTCGAACCAGGGACATATTGATTAACAGTCAAT
>CAYOHF010000172.1:0-5480 GCA_964403695.1 uncultured Woeseiaceae bacterium
TTTAGCAATGTAGGAGCCCGCCCAGCGGGCGATTGCGAGCTATTTAAATCAACCTGATGTGTCATCCGAAGGCCAATTTCGAGTTTATGGGACCGCAGTGATTCGTAAACTTTACTTCGTGTAACGTTTTGGTCAGTCTCATTCAACCACGACTAAAGAGATTGCGTATAATATGCCCGGCGATTTGCGGATTCTCCCTTAGTCTGCGCATGGAGTAATCAAACCAGCGGTCGCCGAAAGGCACATAAACTCTTAGCGGGTGGCCTTTCTCAACCAGCTGGGTGCGCATGGTTTTTGCGACGCCAAGCAGCATCTGAAACTCGTATCTTTCTTTGTCTATCTTGCGGCGTGCAATTAGCTGCTCCGCGAAGTCCACCAGCTTTGGATCATGAGTTGCGATGCCAACTTTTGTAGCACCTCCCGTAAAAAGCTGCTCGAGCAATTCGCAATAAGAACGGCGGACCTCGTCCGGGTCTGTGAAAGCGATGTCTTCCGCTTCGACATAAATTCCTTTGCAAAGCCGAATGTTGGCAGGGCCGGTATTAAGCAGCTCTGCAATGTCTTCTTCGCTGCGCCGCAAGTACGACTGAATGACTGTACCGACGTTGTCGAATTCCTTTCGCAGGCTGCGATATATGTCCAGTGTTGCGGATGTCACACTGGAGTCTTCCATGTCGATGCGAACAAAGTTGTCGTTATCACGTGCTTTGGCCAAAAGCGTGCGCATCACACCAGTGCAGCGATCGATATCAAAACGTAATCCCATTTCGGACAACTTGACTGAGGCGTTGCAGTTCAGAGACTGGTCGTGGATTCCATCGAGCGCGTCAAGGTACAAATCGCGAGCGGTTTCAGTCTGTTCAATCGAAGTACAGTCCTCGCCCAGCACATCGATCGTTGCACTGCAGTGAGCTGCATTGAGATCTTTGACGACGCCATACGCGGCCTCGAGATTGGTGCCGGCAATATAGCGCTGGGATAATTGCCAGATAACCGAGCGTGGCACATACGGAAGCGGCGCGACCAACAGTCGATGAATTAACCTGGTCGGCATTGTTTACCAGTTAATTTTTTCATTAATATTATCTCGTAGCATTGCTCAGTTGCCAGTCGCAATCATACTATGTTCCGACTATTGCATTGCGCTCGTAATTGATTAGTCTGGCACTCCGAAGCTAATTATTCGAGGGGAAACCGTGATGTTCAATGCCCGAATTGGCGCGTTGATCGCAACAGCGATTGTATTGATTCCGGCAACGTATAGCTGGTCGCAGGATGATACTGGTCCAAGGATCATCAGCGCTGATGATCTGCTGGCATTGAAATCTGTTTCCGATCCGCAGATCAGCCCGGACGGCAAGTGGGTGGCGTATACCGTAGAGCGTGTTGATGTAGAAGCGGACGAGTCGTCCACACAGATTTTCATGGTCTCAACCGATGACAAGAATGTTGTTCAGCTGACCGCCGATGAATATTCGGCATCGACGCCACGCTGGAGCCCGGACGGGCTGCATCTCGGCTTTCTCGCTGCAAAAGGAGACGACGAGGAGGCAAAAACACAGGTGTGGACACTCGATCGCCGCGGCGGTGAGTCGCAGCAATTCACGGCAGTCGACCAGGGCGTAAGTGACTTTTTATGGGCGCCTGACGGACAGAAAATGCTGCTGATGATCAGGGACAAGACTGCCGATGATCTGGCCAAAGAGGCCGCGGAGGAGGCGGGCGAAGAAGCCAAACCGCTGCCCTACGTAATCGACCGGCTGCAGTTCAAGCGAGACGGTGTGCCGTACCTGGACCGGAGTCGCACGCATATCTATGTCGTTACGGAGCGCGAAGCGGCGCCGTTACAATTGACGTTCGGCGATTACGATGATTCCCAGCCTGCCTGGAGCCCGGATAGCATCAACATAGCGTTCGTCAGCAACCGGACCGAGGAGCCGGACAGTAACGATAACAATGATATATGGGTCGTTTCAGCAGAGGGCGATGCCGCCTCAAGAGGCGCGCGCCTGGTTACAAAAAACGCCGGCAATGATTACGCGCCTTCCTGGAGTAATGATGGCAGCAACATCGCCTACGTTACGGTTACCGAACCCGACCTCATCTGGTATGCCACGAATCATCTGGCGATCGTTCCGGCTGCCGGTGGGGAAGAGCGCGTGCTATCCGCTGCACTTGATCGCAATGTCGGTTCACCCGTCTTCGCAGCGGATGACCAGTCAATTTTGTTTGTACTTGAAGACAGTGCGGAACGACATTTGGCGCAGTTCAAACTTGCATCCGGCGAGGTGCATCGTTTGATCGATGGCGAACTAAGCGTTCGGCAATTCTTTTTGCATCCGTCCGGCGATATTGCGCTGCGCGTTAGTACGCCGCAAATTCCCGGTGAAATATTTATTTCGAAGAATGGCGGGATGGAACAACTTTCGCACACAAACGATGACTTGCTCGGTGAAATCGAGTTCGCGAAAGTCCGCAACGTGACCTTTCCAAGCGCCGACGGGACGGAAATCGAAGGATTCATATTTACACCACCTGATTACGTTCAGGGCGAGACCTACCCAACCATTTTGCGAATTCATGGTGGTCCGGTGTCCCAATATGATTTCTCCTTCAACAGGGACGCGCAGCTTCTGGCGGCAAACGGTTATGTTGTCGTTATCAGTAACCCTAGAGGTTCGAGCGGCTATGGTCAGGACTTTTCGGCAGCGCTGTTCGCTGAATGGGGCGTCAAAGACTTCGAAGATGTCATGGCTGCTGTCGACTACACAATCAGTGAGGGTTACGCTGATCCCGAGCGTCTCGGTGTCGGTGGCTGGTCTTATGGTGGCATCCTGACAAACTATGTCATCACGAAATCAGATCGTTTTGAGGGCGCAATCAGCGGCGCCAGTGAAGTGAACTACGTCGCAAACTACGGTCATGATCACTATCAGCGTCAATGGGAAGCGGAATTTGGTTTGCCCTGGGAAAACCGCGAGGCCTGGGAGAAAATCTCACCGTATAACGATGTCGACAAGATTACGACGCCGACGCTGGTCATGGGCGGTAAGGACGACTGGAACGTGCCAATTCAGAATTCCGAACAGCTATACCAGGCGTTACGTCGCCGGGGCATAGAGACACAGCTGGTTGTATACCCCGATGAATCGCACGGAATCTCACGGCCGAGCTTTGTGCTGGATCGTTACCAGCGCTACCTGGATTGGTATGACTCACATGTCAGGGGTGAATGACTGCGAGATTGTCCGCGACATTCAGTCTTTAATGCCGGTGTAGTTGCCGCTGTAGAAGATCAAGGGTTCGCTGTCGGACAACTCGAAGTCGATCACGTCGCCGATGATGATGTGGTGATCGCCACAGTCGTGGATGTCACGTGTGCGGCATTCGAGGTGAGCAAGCGTGTCACTGAGAACAGGCACATTTTGCGGCGAGTCCCGATAGCCAATGTCATCGAACAGGCCTTTTTCTGATTTCGCAAAATGAGATGCCAGCGACTGCTGCTGATTGCTTAGTACGTTGATCGCAAAGTGTTCGGCTGCAAGGTATGCGCGTAGTGATTTCGATACTTTGGCGATATTCCACAGCACTAAAGGCGGCTCCAGCGATACCGAGCTGAAGCTGTTCGCAGTAATGCCACAGGGTTTGCCATCCTGATCGCGGCAACTGACGACGGTAACGCCGGTCGCAAATTTGCCAAGGCATTGCCTGAATTTTTTAATCTCATCCATCTGTTGGCTTCGATCAGGCTTGACACAGCCTGTTATTAGTTAATATATTAATAGTTAACATATTAACTAAAGTGAATTAACATGGCAATGCAGGACTTCAGCCGCTCCTTGCCGATAATGCTGTACCGCACGCTGGATGCAGTTATGCCGAGATTTCGGCAGATATTCAAGGAATTCGGTCTTACTGAGCAGCAATGGCGGGTACTGCGCGTGTTGTGGGAACACGAAAGCATGGCGTTCAGTGAGCTGTCCGGGCTCACGCTGATTCCCGCGCCGAGCCTGGTCGGCGTTGTCGACAGGCTGACCAGCAATGGTCTCGTAGCGCGCCGCCGTTCTACCACCGACCGGCGTAGCGTATTCGTCTATGCCACAGATGAAGGTCAGAAGCTGGAAAGTGAAGTCAGACCTCGGGTGGATCGCGCTTATGCAGAACTTCGCGGGTCGATCGACAAGGATTCGTGGGAGATGCTTATCAATGGCCTGGAAAAAATTACATCAATCGAACAATCGTCATCGAAATAGCAACGTAACAATCAATCGGAAGATCAACTAATTGGCAGGTATACGATCATGAGCACAAATGAAGCCCGGGTGGGCATCCGCAACGGCAAGCAATATCTTGAAGGATTGCAGGACGATCGGGATGTCTGGATTCATGGCGAGAAAGTAAAGGACGTCACCGCGCACGCTGGCCTGGCCAGGGGCGCTCATACACTGGCCGGATTCATGGACCGGCAATTCGATGAAAAAATTCAGGACACGATCACCTACGAAGAAGACGGCAATCGCTATGCGATGTCGTACATGATTCCGAAGTCCCAGGAAGATATCGTCAAACGTGGTGCGTCGTTTTATGAATGGGCAACCTGGTCGAATGGTATGTTCGGCCGAACGCCGGATTACAAAAATGCTTCGGTAATGGCGTTTGCAGCCGGTGCCGACTTCCTTGCCGAGGGAAAACCTGAATACGCAGAAAATATGCGCAATTATTACCAGTACATAAAAGACAACGACAAAGTTCTGACACATACGCTGGTGAACCCAACATTTAATTTCGCGCAGGCAAAAGAAGGCAAGTACAGCGACAAAGTTGCACTGCAGATTGTCAAGGAAACGGATGCGGGCATAATCGTCAATGGTGCTCGTTTACTGGCGACGCTGGGTCCACACTCCGACGAGATCGAAGTCTTCCCCTCAACGTTGTTAAAGGCGTCAGAGGAAAACCTGCCATTCGCGTTCGCATTCGCGCTGCCAATCAACACACCGGGCATGCGCCTGATTTGTCGTGATACCTATGATCACTCGAAATCGCATTTCGACGCGCCGCTGGCATCCCGGTTTGAAGAAATGGATGCGATTGTGACTTTCAAGAATGTGCTGGTGCCATGGGAACGGGTATTCATGTACCGCGAACCGTTGTTATGCAACCGGGCATTCGCGGAGACCAATGCGGTCATTCACATGATGCACCAGGTGGTTTGCGGCAAACTCGCGAAAGCAGAATTTATCGTCGGCCTGCTGTGCGCAATGGCAAAGGCAACTGGCAAAGACAAAGATATGACAGTGAAAGGGCAAATTGCAGAAGCAATGTGGATTGCCGAGAGTGTGCGTGCTTTCAGATTTAGCGCGGAAGCCCAGGCACACGAAGATCAGTATGGCACCTACATGCCGCTACGACGCCCGCTCGATACCTCACGCAACCTGTATCCGAAAATGTACCCGCGATTGATCGAGCTGGTACAGCTGCTG
>CAYOHF010000173.1:0-5446 GCA_964403695.1 uncultured Woeseiaceae bacterium
AATGTCATACGGTCGCCGCCCCTGGCTATGTGGAGGGGAGCTGGCGGTTTCTTCAGGACCGCAGCGGCGAGTTCAACTGGCTGGATGATTTACCTGCTTCATCTACATTTGCACTGCTGGAAAATGTCTGGAAACGCGTTCCCATAGATACTTCCATGCGGTTATCAGTGAACATTGATTCGAGCGAATTTTTTGATGCCGCCAGCGGTGCGAAGCTCGGTCTTGGTTCAAGCGCCGCAGTTGCTACCGCACTGACGCAGGCACTTTACTGCTTAACCGATGTGCCGGTAGAACCATGCGACAGTTTTCGCGCCGCAAAAGATGCACACGCCGCCTTTCAAGGCGGCCGCGGAAGTGGTGTCGATGTCGCTGCAAGTTTTTACGGTGGCCTTACAGAGTTCAGGAAAGGGGCCGACACACCGCCACGGCACCTGACCTGGCCCGGTGGTCTTGCCTGTCGTTTTCTTTGGAGTGGTCAGCCGGCCAATACAACGACCAGGCTGCGTAAACTACAGGATACTGAAAGCAGCGGGGGCAGTACGGCGCTGCTTGGCACGGCAGCTGACAATATTGCGTCGATATGGGCGGATGGCGCCGTCGACAGCATACTGGACTCCTTTCGCCACTATATCGAGGCGCTGCGGCGATTCGACATTGACCACGATCTCGGCATATTCGATGCTGGCCATGCCGGGCTGGTCGAGATGGCGGCAGACCGGGATATTGTGTACAAGCCCTGTGGAGCCGGCGGTGGAGACATCGGTGTCGTGTTTGCGCCGGATGAAGAATCCGTCATCGAATTTTGTCAGCAGGCAAAAGAGCATAATTTCGTGCAGCTTGGCATAGCGCCGGATATGCACGGAGCGAAAGCCTGCATCGGGAAAGAACTTGAGTGATTCACGTATAAGCGGTTTTTATCGCATGTCGATATCCGACAGGATTCTGGCGCTCGCCATCCGTGGCTTTATCACTCCGCAGGATGCTGATTCCTTGTTAGACGGCAATGGATTACTGACGGCCGCGGCGGCAGACAAAATGATCGAAAACGTGGTCGGCGTTTTCGGTCTGCCATTCGCCGTCGCTCCTAACTTTTTGGTTAACAAGAAGGACTATGTTGTGCCGATGGTGGTTGAGGAGCCATCTATTGTCGCCGGCGTAAGTGGTGCTGCGAAACTGGTTCGCGAGTGTGGTGGTTTTACTGTTTCTGCAACCGAGCCGATTCTGATCGGGCAAATTCAAATTATCGATGTCAAGGATCCGGATAAAGTGATCCGTTCACTTTATTCGTCCGAGGCACTGCTCATTGAGCTGGCAAACAACCTGCAGCCGAAACTGCTGGCCCGCGGCGGTGGTGCGCAGGAAATCGAGTATTACAAGTACCGGCTGCCGGATGGTCGCTGGACAGTCGTGCTGCACTTGTTGGTCGATACGCGCAACGCCATGGGTGCGAATATTGTCAACAGCATGTGCGAGGGACTGACACCGCGAATCGAGAAAATTTGTGGTGCTCGGGTAAGTCTGCGAATTCTGTCCAACCTGGCTGACCGCTCGCTGGTAACTGCTCGTGCAACAATTCCGCTGGCTTTACTGGGTAAAGACAGCTATACGGCAGACCACGTGCGCGACGGTATCGTGCTCGCGAACGATTTTGCGAATACCGACCCGTATCGTGCAGCAACGCACAACAAGGGCATCATGAATGGTATCGATGCAGTCGCACTCGCGACCGGTAATGATTGGCGCTCTGTTGAAGCCGGCGCGCATGCGTATGCTGTGCGCGACGGTGCTTACCGCGCTCTTACAACCTGGTCGACAGAGGCGAACGGTGATTTGCACGGTGTGCTTACCCTGCCGATAAAAGTTGGCATCGTGGGCGGTTCGCAGGCGTCCAATCCCATGGCAGCGATCGGGCTTGAGCTAACTGATACTCATACGGCTACTGAGCTGGCTGAATTGATGGGTGCCGTGGGTCTTGCACAAAACTTCGCCGCGTTGCGAGCGCTGGTCACTGAGGGGATTCAGAAAGGACACATGAGCCTGCATGCACGCACCCTCGCCGCGACAGCGGGCGCGCCGCCTGAAATATTCGATAAGGTCGTCGCAGGTATGGTGGCAAGCGGGGACGTCAAATCATGGAAGGCCGGCGAACTCGTCGACAGCTTGCGCGCTGGCGATACACCAAACCCAGACAGCGTGCCGGCAGATGCCGCCAGTGGAGTAGCGTCCGGTAAGGTAATTCTTCTCGGTGAGCATGCTGCTGTTTACGATAAACACGTACTGGCGCTGCCAATAGAGGCCGCTATTACGGCGCGCGTAGCCGAACTCGCTGCCGGGATAAGGCTTTCAATTCCGGAGTGGGATGTACAGCAGGAATGGCTGCCGGGGCAACCTGCGCCCAGCAGCGCGGCGGCTGTTGTCGCTCTGATCACGGAAAAACTTGGCATCGGAAGCCTCGGTTTCGATCTGCACATTCATTCCCGTATTCCTGCGGCGATGGGGCTTGGATCGTCAGCCGCGCTTGCTGTTGCGTTGATTCGTGCCTTTGATAATTTCTTGCAGCGAAAAATGAGCGACGTCGAGGTCGACAAACTTGCCTTTGAGTGTGAACGGTTGGCGCATGGCACGCCATCGGGAATTGACAACAACATTGCTACGTATGGCGAAGCGGTTCTGTATAGCAAAGGGAGTCGATCGAGAACGAAACCCATGAACCTTGCTGAGGCACCACCGCTGGTCGTTGCTGCAAGCGGTATCAAGGGTAATACGAAGGATCAGGTAGCCGGTGTAAGATTTCGCTACGAACGTGCTCGGGATTTGTACACAACAATATTTGATGAAATAGACGAGATCAGCGTCGCTGGTTCAGTGGCTCTCAGGGAATGTGATTACGAGCAGCTCGGCTCATTGATGAATGTTTGCCAGGGATTTCTAAATGCGATTGAGGTATCGACACCGGAGCTGGAAAAGATGATCGATATCGCGCGAAAGAACGGCGCAATAGGAGCCAAACTCACCGGTGCAGGTGGTGGTGGGTCGATCGTTGCGCTGTGTCCCGGTAAAGAAAAAAATGTCGCCAATGCGTTGCAAAATGCCGGTTATCAAATTATTCGAATGACAGTGAGTCCATGACGGATCTACCCGCAAAAATAGTTTCATCGGAAGATGAGCTGTTAGTTCTCGTCGATGCGGCCGACAACGAAACAGGTCATTTGACCAAGGCCGAGTGCCACGATGGTGACGGCGTATTGCACCGTGCGTTTTCCGTGTTTTTGTTTAATGGCCGCGGTGAGACTTTGTTGCAACAACGTGGTGCGGATAAGCGGCTATGGCCGCTGTACTGGTCAAACAGTTGTTGCAGTCACCCGAGACAAGGCGAGTCAATCGAGATAGCGACGATGAGGCGTTTGCAGGACGAACTCAATGTTTCAGCGTCACTTGAGTTTGTATACAAATTTTCTTACCAGGCCAGTTTTGGTGAAGCGGGTTCGGAAAATGAAATGTGTTCGGTTTTTCTTGGGCGCCTTGACGGCGAGCCGCAAGCCAATGCGACCGAAATTGAAGAAATGCGCTTTGTATCGGCAGACACTTTGAGTGATGAACTGGCGGCGAATCCGAACATGTTTACGCCGTGGTTCAAACTGGAATGGCAGCGCCTGACCGAGGAGTTCGGCGAAACGCTATTGAATTACTCCAGGGTCGACATTCGCGGCTAAAGCCGCTCCCACAGATTGCCTCTATTTGTAGGAGCGGCTGTCTAAACTAAAGTACCTGACCGCGACGTACAAAAGAGTACGAAAGCGAAGATGCCGCGAATGTCGAACAACGAGAAATCGTCAAAATACCGGACCGTTACTCTGCGAGGAGTTTTCAGCTTACGTAGCGATAATACTCGATGCCGATGTCCTGGAACTGACGTTGATCGGTACGGCCGATTTTTTCGATGACAAACTCATCTTTGGGGATGTAATCCAGATCGGGCACGCGCTTGCCATCGTGCAAAGCCTGATATTGCATCTGATTCAAATCGAGCGACAACTCCATCGCGTCTGCGAAGCCGATAGCGGCGGTTGCCTCGCGCCATTTTTCAGCGACAATGAACGGAATCACCTCGGCGGCGTCGCCGCTGCCGTAACCCAGGGTCAGTATTTCCTCGCCTGCTGTAAGGCGGTCTTCGTCGGCTGCTTGTTCAAAACCCGCTGCAATCCACGCCGGCATTGCGGCGGTGTACAGGTTGCCAAGGTCCAGCATTGTGTCGCTGCCAAGCGCCAGCTTGTCCAGGATTTCACGACGATAGCGGCGCGACGCACGAAAATTTCTGAAGACCGCCATCGTCAGCGGATACGCTTCATAGTTCAGGCGTTCCGGGTCAGCCAATAGTGAGATATCCGGTTTACTGGCCATTTCTGCGAGCAAAGCGTCCGGTTCTATGCCTGCCTCGTAGCAAAAGGACGCCAGCTCGGCCCGATCCTCGGCATTGCCGATTCCCAGTGCGAACAAATAGGCTACTGCCAGGCCGGTTTCGGGCATGCGCCGATACGGGCGATGCATGAAAACGGTCTTGAGCGAGCGCAGATATTCTGTCGCATGCAGGCCGCGCTTTTCGTACATATCGGTGAGCGCATGCAGCGTCTCATCGATATAGCAGGTGGTTGAATACTTGCCGTTGAATACCGGGAAATCCTGCACCTGGTGACTTTCACTCCTGTCCTGTCCACAGAAGCGCAGCATCGGTTTGCGAAAGTCCATGATGCGGTAGTCGGAGGCCGATCCGGAGCCAATCAGGTCGACTTCAGCAAGTTTGGGATCTTCCTCAAGCAACATTGCAACTGCGCCGGCGCCCTGAGTCGGCTCGCCGCTGCTGCCGCGAGCGTATTCCGCGATGTCAGCGCAAACAACAATCGCCTGGCCACCGGCACCATCCAGGGCCAGGTGGCGCAACGCACTCTTCATGCCATACACACCGCCGAGGCAAGCATGCTTGAATTCCGGCACTTCGCAGCTTCTGGCTATCGGTGCCTTTCCCTTGGCGACCAGGGCGCGATCGACCATGCCTTTGATGATAATCGCGCCGGCAGAATTATCAGTGCTGGATTCCGTTCCGAGGCCAAGAAATTTGACCCGCGCCGGATCAATGTCGTACTGATCAATAAGGCGCATAACGGCGGTTGCCGCCATCGTATAAACGCTTTGGTTAGGACCCCGCAGCCGAAAACTGCGCCCAATAACTTCGCGTGTTTTCGGCCATTGATTGCCCGTCCACTCGCACCAATCCTCGAGCCATACCCGAAACGGTGGTACGTAGGCCGCTAAGCCACTGATTCCTATGCTTTTTCTTTCCATGTTTAGTGTGTCAAATGATCTTTCATATAATCTGTACGGGTCCTAACCCTCAAATACTAGTGGTCCGTGGCCCCGCACTCAAGACTATTGTTCAGCACTTACTCCA
>CAYOHF010000174.1:0-5440 GCA_964403695.1 uncultured Woeseiaceae bacterium
ATATACGGCCGATTTGTGGATAAGTTCTCAGTACAGGAGACCAGCACCACCAAACTGACAATAAGGCAGGACAAGCCGGCGATCGAACAGCTTTTGTTACTATGGCTCAAGGGCCCGGAATCTTGGTTGCCTGCCAGGCTATCGCACGCCACATACCGTGCCGCTTCAGAAACGTGCCGGTGTTGAAGTAATTTTGCAGTGCTGCTTTGCCGGAACCCTCCACAGGTGTCGCTACCAACCTGAAAGTAACCACTGCTGTCGTTTCGTAAATCTGTATCTGTATGTCCTCTCCGCTATAAACAGGACCGGCATCCTCGCTGTCGCCATTATCTGCCGCATCAAAGCCCTGCATTATTTCCGCTTTGCTGCTCCTGGTGCCGCTCGAAGAGGTGTAGACCAGTTCATCAGCCCAAAATCGCTCATGAGACGCTGCATCGCCGGCACCAGCAAGAAACGCATGCAAAAGTGCCGTCAGGTCGTCCGCGTCATTGGCCAGAGCCACTGGCATGGTGAAGAGCAAAAGCAGAACCGGCGAAACTTTGAGTCGTTTGAAAAACATAGTTTGAATCTCTCGGCCAATATCAAATATCAGGGACAGGCGGACTGGTGCACCGTGCTCTGTCTTTTGCGAACTCGCCCGCTGGGCGGACTCCTACAGTACCAATTAGAAAGGTAGGAGCCCGCCCAGCGGGCGATACGCTCAACTATACCGGGAACATCTCACTCACCAATATCCTCATTCCACAACGAAGGGTTTAATGCAATAAAGTCGAGCATCAATTGCTTGCATTCGTCATTGTCGACAACATCAATTTCAACCCCACGCGAACGCAGGTAAACCTCCGGGCCTTTGAAAGTAACATTTTCACCAACAACAATTTTAGGAATCTCATAGAGCAATATGGCGCCGCTGCACATGTCACAGGGAGACAAAGTCGAATAGATTATCGCACGACGGTAGTCTGCTGCCGTCAACCGTCCCGCATTTTCCAGGCAGTCCATTTCTGCGTGCAAAACAGGGCTGCCCTTTTGTACGCGCTGATTGTGACCGCGACCGACAATTTTTTCGTCTAGTACCAATACGGAACCAATCGGAATACCGCCGACGTCTCGCCCTTTGCGTGCCTCGTCGAGGGCTGCTTCGAGAAATTCATCCATTTTCCTTCACTCCAGCGTTATTGATCCAGATATTGCCGGCGTTTCGCATCGCCAAGATAGCAAAGTCACCTTGGGAATTCCTGAAATCACCAATCCCAACTCATTGAATAGAACCTGCTTTGGATGTGAAATCTCACCGAAATACCGCATTGCTGTTATTGCCTGCTAGGACACTGCGATCAGATTTTCATACAATTCAGGATCTGTTGCTCCTTCAGTACCGAAGAGAAGAATAGAACTTTCCACCGTGACGCCCAGAGCATCTCGCGCCGCAGTATCAGCGGATAACGCGATCAAAGCACCAACACCGGCAACGGCAGACTCACCAGCTTCAATCGTAGGATCGCGGTCCTCAGATCGTGCCAGCGCGCGCATGGATACTGGCACCATCTCTTCAGGCAGGGTAAGAAAATCATCAGCGCCAGTCGCCAGTATTTCCCAGGCCAGTAATGAGACTTCCCCACATGCCAGCCCGGCCATAAGTGTTTTAAGCTTGCCGTCCACAACGGTCATTTTCCCGGCCAGCGCACTCTGCTGCAGGCAGTTGGCCTGTTCGGGCTCCACGATGATCAATCGCGGTCGTTTTTCTCCCCAGAGCTCCCAGAAGTAGCCACAAACAGTTGCCGCAAGGCCACCGCAGCCGCCCTGGATAAATATATGCGTTGGAATGTGTCCGTCGAGCTGCTCCACCGTTTCGCTGAGCATGACCGTGTAACCGGCTGCAACGTCCTTGGGAATCTCAATGCACCCGTCATAGCTGTTGTCCGAGACGACTATCCAGTCTTCTTCGGCGGCCGCCGCTGCAACTTCTCTTACCGCATCGTCGTAGTTGCCATCAATTCTTCGAACGTCAGCACCCAGATCTGACATCGTGCATTCGCGAGCCACAGAAACGTCTGCGTGGATGTAGATGACACAAGCACAACCAAACATCTGCGCGCCCCATGCAACCGAGCAACCGTGATTCCCGTCTGTTGCCGTGGCCATGGTCAGTCTTCGCACAATATCAACATGCTTCTTCCGGAACAGATCGTCGATAGTTGGCTGTTCACCCGTAATGCGAGCGATTTCATTTAGAAGTTGTTGCGCGACCGCGTATGCACCACCCAGGGCTTTGAAACTTTTTAGTCCGAAGCGTGAGGATTCATCCTTGTAATGGACTCGCCCAACGTTACAGCGTGCCGCGAGACCGTCTAACCTATGCAGCGGGGACACCTGGTATCCAGGCCACGTTGAAATTCTCTCCAAAGCCAACTCAGCTCTTTCCAGGCTGACAATCTCCCGCATGGCATCCGTATAGATATCTACCCGGTGCGAACGATCATTGTGAACATGTGTGAGCCCACTGTGTGCAAATCTTTTTATCGACAAGATCGTTAATCACCCAGTTGCTGTTCGGCCAGCGTTATCCAATATTCGGCACCGGTGGCAAGTATATTGTCATTGAAGTCATAAGTCGGGTTATGCAACATGCATCCGCCCACGGAATCGGTGCCATTTCCAAGAAAGACGTAACAACCTGGGACAACAAGCTGCAGGTGTGCGAAATCCTCAGAAAAACTTCTTGGTTCGCAGTTTTCATCAACCCGCTCCGGACCGTTTACGGACAGCGCCGCGCTGACCGCGGCTACAGTTTCTGCCGCACTGTTAACCGACACGACAAATTCGTGACTGAAAGAGACTTTGCAGGTAGCGCCGAACATTTGTGCCGCTGCGCTCGAAATTTCTCGTAGTCTTTTTTCAACCAGGTCAGTATTTTCGTCACTGAATGTCCGGCAGTCTCCCTTGATCGTCACATTGCTCGGAATTACGTTGCGAGCACCATCTGTATGAATCTCGGTAACCGATACAACAATGGATTCAAGCGGATTTGCTGTCCTTGCCGCAATGGTTTGCAGGCTCAATACAATTTGCGCGGCCACGATAGTCGGGTCGACACACATATGAGGTGAAGATGCATGGCCACCCCGCCCGGCGATGTCAATTTGAAAAAGATTTTCACTGGCCATAATCGCGCCTGGGCGCATAGCCAGAACACCTGCCTCCAAACCGGGAAGATTGTGCAGGCCGTAGCACTCGGAAACCGGAAAACGCTGGAACAAGCCATCATCGATCATCGCCTGAGCGCCCAGCCCGTGTTCTTCATTGGGCTGGAATATGAAATTGACCGTCCCATCAAAACAACCGTGCTCTGCCAGGTAAGACGCCGCGCCGAGAAGCATCGCACTGTGTCCATCATGTCCACAGGCGTGCATTTTTCGTTCGTGCTGAGAGCGATACTCGAATGTGTTTTGTTCTTCAATCGGCATCGCATCCATGTCGGCCCGCAATGCAATTGCCTTGCGATCCGGATTAGTGCCCTTACGCAATACCGCAACCAATCCGCTCTGCCCTATACCTTCATGAACCTCGAGACCCTGGTCCCGCAGAAGCGAACCTATGTAGTTTGCTGTCTGGTAGACATCGAATTCGGTCTCAGGATAACGATGCAGGTGGCGTCGCCACAACTGCATCTTTACAACGAGATCACTCCCAATTCTCATCATCTAAGACGTCGACGTACGGCGATGCAAATTGCGATAGCTATAAATACTTTACGTCGCTTGAGTTCCGAGAAAAAAGACATGCCGCCTGGACCCTTGAGTGATGCGCCGATCATACAGGCGGGCATTGAACCCGGCAATTATGCGAATCGAGGCCAGGCCCGTGGGAGCGGCACCTTGCTGCGATTCTCTGCACTGGCAATAATCCAATGCACACCAGGAACTCATGGGAGGGCATTGAATTGTGTGCCAGATGAGATTCATACCTGTACAAAGCTGAACTATAATGACGAAATTGCGGTCGAATACAATCCGACCGTACTATGCGCACCGTAACAATTGCGACGACCGGTACCCGTGATGCATCAAAACAATAAATGACAACGGCCGATTCTTATTATTTGCCCAGTGTCCCTGACTGGCAGGTCGGCTCGGGTCGTCGCCTCAACATCGCGATGCTGTTCGCATCGATCCTTATTATCGCTGCATTAAGCGTAATCCGCATAGAGGTCGCCGGCGACTTCATTTCGCTGCCGGAACTGGTGGTAGTGTTGATTGAGAAAACCGCCGAATCTGCAATGGATCCAGAGCAACTGGTCGCAAGTGAAGTGCCGGTCGAAACCGTCGTAGTGACAGAAACTGAACCATTACAGGATAACGGCTCGGATACGCAACTTGACACAGATACGATTCAACCGGTTCCTGTGACTGTGGCACGCCGTCCTGTCGCAACTGCGACCGACATCGCAACCATCGCTGAAGCACCAGAGGTTGATGATTGGCACGAATTTGGTACGGCGATTGTCAAGGAGATAATTGAGAATCCACAAAAACAATATGCGGTTAATCCGCCCTTTGATGAAAAACGTCGTATCGCTGCCATTAAATTCCGCCCGTCGGAGGCACCTGTCAAACGGGAAATCTGGGATAACGTTGAGAAAGATCAACTCGGTCGTACAATTCTGCGCGATGGAAATCGTTTTCGTATTCTTGATGACCCAAGCGGCGTGAACAGAGATATCTTTGAAACCTACGAACAGTATATGGTTTTTTTCACGTTTCCTTTTTCGAAAGCAGCGCCGAAAGAGCTACCGTGGGTCAATGAAGTCCGTGAGCAATTCGCGTATTTGCGTTTGCGTGAAGAGCAACGCCGGGATCCTGATGCTTTCTAGCATCTAACCGTATCAGAACCTTCCCCTGTTCCTCAGTTCGCCTGTGGGAATCGTATACCTTCGCGAGCGCCTGGCGAATAGCCGAACACCGTTGAGAATATTGCCTCACTCCAGATAACTCATTGATTTTCCGCCTCATACTGCCTTCAGCGGTACTCGCCAATGGTGACCTGCGTCAACTCGAAGCAGCGAAAACTTCTCTAGAATATGTAAATAATCCCATATCGGTGCACATACAGGCACCGACTTCCCCAAAAGGCTGGAAAACAATGCACAGAGCATTCCGCATCAAGAGCTGGCGTCCGGCACTTCTTTTCGACCGAAGAACCAATAGACCGGGCCCTGACGGAATTCTTACGAAGTTGAGCGCCCGTGTGCCGGCAAGCCTGGCGCTTTTGCTATTGCTAAGCGCGTCATCACAGGCGCAGTCCATCCAGCAATGGATAAATGACAACTGCGAGACCTGTAGCCAGAAAATGACGACACTAACGGGCGCATACATTCTGGAACATGGTGAAGAGGCCCTCATTGGACGTGCATGGCTGACCCAACATGCCGAACGATCCA
>CAYOHF010000175.1:0-5409 GCA_964403695.1 uncultured Woeseiaceae bacterium
GCATCAACACCTGATGCGATCATCTGATCGATCAGCGCAACCTGCTGGGTCAGGTCGATTTCATTCTTGATTCCGTTAACGATTAATTGGTATTGCGCGTCGTGCGCTGTCTGATGATCTTTGGCGCCATCTGCCATCGTGACAAAAAACTCGTTCGCCAACGACTTCATAATCAGCGCGACAGTTGGGCGCTGATCTTCTGTAACACCTGGCTCGCCAGCTTGCTGGGAGTCTCCACAGGCTACCAGGCAAAACAGACAAGCTACTGTTGCAAATCCTGCCGCCAATTTCGCTTTTACTATTCTCATCGTGTTATCCGTAGATGATTCAATTCGCCTATGACTGGCACCAGCGCCTGGCGAAAGTCGATATACTCTACCGATTCTTCCTGACGTTGTCGCTTGCTGAACGTGTGCGGCAGGCAGAAACAGTCATGTCAGTCCGACTCCGTACACATTCACGGTGATTTAATGAAAAACCTGATTTTATTCCTCCTGTGCACTGCCAGTTGCACTGTCGCATGTGTAGTTAACGCACAAGCTGAAGATCATATTCCGATCATTTTTGATACGGATTTTGTAATGCCCCCGGCCGACGATAGCCTTGCACTTATGTTGGCACTGCAATCGCCCGAAATTGAGATACTCGGCATTACGACCGTAGCTGGAAACGACAGCGTTGAGCGAGCGACATCAGACGTGCTGAGGATGCTCGAAATAGCCGAACAGGATGGTATTCCTGTCTATCGGGGAGCTGACATGCCGCTGGTTCACGAAAAAAGTGATTTCGCCGTGCGTAGTTATGGCAACTGGTACTCGAATGAACCGCCACCACCACCACCCGGTGGATTTGCGGATAAGCGGATCGAAGACGAAACTGCAGTTTCGTTTATCGTCAGAACCGTGTTGGCAAATCCACACAAAGTCACGCTGGTCGCGATCGGCCCACTGACCAATATCGCTCAGGCAATTCGCGCCGAACCGACGTTCGCAGACAATGTCCACCGGCTGATCATAATGGGTGGGGCAATAGCATTGCTGCCAGATGGTGCTGGCAACATCACGCCAAATGCGGAGTACAATTTCTGGGTCGACCCCGAAGCAGCGCGCGTAACGCTTCGTTCCGGAATCCCTATAGAGCTTTCGCCCCTCAACGTCTCCCGCAAATCTGCTTTAACGAAACGCTGGTTTGAAAAGATGGTGGAAATCGACACGCCGTTGACACAATTGCTAAAGGAAACAATGGGTCCGCGCTTCGAGGCCGAACCCGACAAATCGTGGTTCATGTACGACCAAATCGCGATGGCGAGCCTTATCGACCCCAGCCTTGTGACGACGGAGCGACTCTACGTAGATGTAAACATCGATCACGGTATCAGTTACGGCGTGTCAGTCGGCGGTCGAAAAACCTGGCCGGGTGCGGAGCATGCGCAACAAATGAATGTCCAATACGATCTTGATTGGGATCGCTTCATCGAAATGTTCGTGGAAAGAGTACAGGCCCCGCTAAAGAACCAAAATATGGGCACGAATCAATAATGGCCACCACATCTAAAAATAGTCACGATCCTTCCGTCGCCCTGCTTTGCGATCTGATACGACGTCCGTCGATAACGCCGGATGATTCCGGCTGTCAGGACCTTCTAAAAACACGGCTCGAGGCAGCGGGATTTGGTTGCGAGACAATGCAGTTTGCAGAAGTCACTAATCTGTGGGCGCGCCGCGGAACGGAATCGCCAGTCTTGTGTTTTGCCGGACATACCGATGTCGTTCCTCCCGGTGCCGACGATGCCTGGGACACTGATCCATTCGACCCGGTCATTCGTGACGGCAAGATTTATGGCCGGGGCTCTGCGGATATGAAAAGCGGCCTTGCTGCAATGATCGTGGCGGTTGAACGATTCGTGGTGGAACATCCGGATCACAGTGGCAGCATTGCGTTCCTGATTACCAGCGACGAAGAAGGGCCTGCACGTAATGGAACATTGAAGGTCATCGAGGCACTGCGTGATCGCGATGAGAGTTTTGACTACTGCGTGTTGGGCGAGCCATCGAGTGCGAAACGACTGGGTGACGTTGTTCGCATTGGAAGACGCGGCTCACTGAGTGGCATGCTGAAGGTGAAAGGAGTTCAGGGCCACGTAGCCTATCCGCAACTTGCCGATAATCCGATCCACCGATTTGCACCCGTTCTCACAGAAATAGAAAGCACTGTCTGGGATGGTGGTAACGAGCATTTCCCACCGACCAGTTTTCAAATGGTCGCATTGAGTAGTGGCAGCGGTGCACCGAATGTCACGCCAGCAGACCTCAACGCAAGATTTAACTTCCGCTATTCGACAGTGTGGAGTCACGAAACACTGCAACAGGAAGTCACAACGATTTTTGATCGCCACGAATTCTGCTACGAGCTCGACTGGCATTTATCCGGTGAACCCTTCCTGACAAAACCGGGAGCGTTAATTGATGCGGTGGTTACAGTCGTGACCGAACAGACCGGATCTGCGCCTGAACTATCAACCGGTGGCGGCACTTCGGATGGTCGTTTTATTGCGAAAACCGGTGCTGACGTTGTGGAGCTTGGGCCGGTGAATGCGTCGATTCATAAAGTCAATGAACACGTATTGCTGGAGGATATTCCGCGTCTTCGCAAGATGTACCAGGGAATTATTGAGCAGTTGTTGCTGGATTGAGTTCGTCGCGTAAGTCGCCCCTATTCGCGGCTAAAGCCGCTCCCACAGCTATTCGTGGATTTGACTTAGTTGCAGAACTTGCAGTGACGCGTGGGAGCGGCTTTAGTCGCGAATGGCAAAAAACCGCGCACAAACACATTACGAGTGGTTACTGCACGATCGCGTAACCCCTCGCCCGCTACTTCGAATATCGCGCCGCAATCCGCCCATACGCTTCACGAAACGGAATCCCCTCTGACCGGACAAGGTCGTAGGCTTCCTCAGTAGCATAAAGCTCTTCACCCAGCGTAATGTTCTCGGGAAGAAATTGCAGCTTCGAGATCAGGTGCGCCATGATGTCTACACTTTCAATCGTCAGATCAATTGACCTGAAGACCGGTGCTTTCATGCGCTGCAAATCTCGCTGAAAACCTGAAGGCAATTTCGTCGCGATCATCATGCACTCTTGCAAACAGGCCTGCGCAGTTGCAGATGCGCCGCGAACCAGTTCCAGAACATCGGGGTTGCGCTTCTGCGGCATGATCGACGAGCCCGTTGTTACCTCTGCCGCCAACGCGATATAGCCAAACTCCTGCGTATAAAAGAGTAACAAGTCACTGGCCAGTCTGCCGAGGTCCTGCATAAGGAGAGCAAGTTCGAACAGCAGGCCGCTTTCGCCCTTGCCGCGCGACAGTTGTACAGCTGTTACCGGAGTTTGTGTCTCGCTAAAACCCAGTTTTTTCGTGGTCGCGTCACGATCAATTGGCAGTCCTGGCGTCCCATATCCGGCGGCACTGCCCAGCGGGTTTTTGCTCAGGCGCCGCCGTGCGGCCGTCAGTCCATCAATTGAATCCGCAAAAGCTTCCTGAAATCCGCCTGCCCACAATGCCACGCTTGATGGCATGGCATGTTGCATGTGAGTGCTGCCTGGCAGATCGATGTTGCCTTGTTTCTCCTTAAGGCCGCGTAATGCTTCGTCGAGACCTGTGACGCTCTGCGACACTTCGCGCACTGCATCGAGCAGGTACAGGCGTAACGCCGTTAGCACCTGGTCATTTCTCGATCGACCCAGATGTACGCGACCACCGGCATCGCCTATCGATGCCGTTAGTCGGGTTTCGAGTGCGGTGTGAACATCCTCGTCGTCGAGACTGATATGCCACTCGCCGGCCGCGTGATCTTCGGCGAGCTTCTGCAATCCACTACAGATCGCAGTGCAATCATCTTTGCTGAGCAATTCCTGTTCGGCAAGCATCTCTGCATGCGCAATGCTGGCACGAACATCGTATTCAACCAGCCTCGCATCAAGCTGATGATCCTCGCCCGCGGTGTAACGCAGCACGCGCTCGTCAAGCGGTAAACCTTTGTCCCACAACCGACTCACTATTTTTCTCCTGCAGATGCCTGCTCGGCAAGTGTAAGTGCGCCAATATCGTCAACAACCAGCGTACCAGTGCCTTCGTTTGTGAAGACTTCCAGCAACAGACTGTCCGCCACCTTGTACGAAATAACATGCACGCGTTGCACGCCATTTTCGAGAGCCGCTTCAATTGCCGCAGCTTTTGGCAACATGCCGTCAGCCAGTTTCCCCTCGTCGCGCAATTTTCGCAACGCGGTTCGGTCAACGTAGGATATCAGTGAGCCTGAGTCATTAACGTCTTCAAGAATGCCTGCGGCGCCAGTCGCCAGAATAAGTTTTTCAGCATCGAGCTCGGCCGCGATGGCCGCTGCCACCGTGTCCGCGTTAATGTTCAACACTGTCCCGGATTCGTCACACGAAATCGGGCTAATCACTGGCATCAGACCCGCATCCAGCTGTTTTTGCAAAACGTCAGCATCCACTGACTCGATGTCGCCGACATAACCATAGTCGACGTCTTCCTTGCCCTCTTCTTTTACGGGTGCCCTGCGCCGCGCGCGTATCAAACCAGCATCGACGCCACTGATTCCGACTGCTGGAATATCCAGGTCCCGGCAAGCCGCAAGCACGCGTGTATTGATCTGTCCGTTGAGCACCATCGTCGCAATATCGAGTGACGTTTCATCCGTCACTCTGCGACCATCGACGAATTTCGTGTCAACTCCCAAAGCCGTAGCCAGTTTGGTTGCCTGTGCTCCTCCACCGTGCACCAGCACCACGCGGATACCAACCTGGTGAAGTATGCCAACCTGTTCCATAAGGTCGCGCGTACTTTCAACGCTGGCGAATACTTCGCCACCTGCTTTCAACACGAATACTTTTTTCTTGAACAAACGAATATAAGGTGCGGCATGCTTCAGGGCCGACACGATAACCGCATGGTTTTTGCTCGCCTTCATGATCCACTTCCCAGCATCTGATGGAGCACGGCCATTTGCGCCAGCATGCGATTTCGCGCTTCGTGAATTACCACGCTTCGCGGCCCATCAAGCACGGCCTCACTGACCACGACGCCACGCCGTACCGGCAAACAATGCATAAAGCGGCAATCCGTCGTGGCCGGTTCGAACCAGGGTTCATCCACACACCAGTTCACGTACTGCTCGCGATGCTTTTGGTCAGCGATTTTATCGCCGTAATGGGTAATTGATGACCAGGACTTGGCGTAAATCACATGCGCCCCCTGCATAGCCTCGTGCCGGTCATCGGATTCGCGAACTGAACCGCCCGATTCGGCGGCAGCGTTTCTGGCCTTTGTCATCACCGGCTCCGGGAGTCCGAAACCCTCGGGTCTCAGCACGGTCACATCCATGCCCCT
>CAYOHF010000176.1:0-5282 GCA_964403695.1 uncultured Woeseiaceae bacterium
AATTAGCATTGTAGGAGCCCGCCCAGCGGGCGACGCGACAACTTTTGCATTAAACTGAATGCCGACAGCACACCAATCTCTACCCTGCATTTTTGTGCATGGCACATTCGGCCAGAGGTGACCCACTGTGAACGTCGCAACAATATCAGTACCCCAACTGGCACTTTCCTTCATACCAGTCGCCATCGTCGTCTATCTCATGTGGCGCACTGGCAAAGGCTATGGTCATGCACTCCAGGCGATTGCACGAATGTTGTTGCAGCTGACCCTGATTGGTTACGTCCTGGTCTACATTTTCCAGACAGAATCCGGAATGATAATCAGCGGCATATTGGTCGTCATGCTGGTAGCCGCAAGCTGGATCGCACTCAACACCACAGACCTGCCAAAAGGACCACTTTTTTTCGCCTCACTGGTGTCGGTTATCGTTGGCGGCGGTACGACATTACTACTAATCACCCAGGGTGTATTGCAGCTCCGGCCATGGTATCAACCGAGTTATATGATCCCCCTCGCCGGCATGATATTCGCGGCCAGCATGACCAATATCAGCCTGGCTCTGGATCGATTGCACGCCGAACTCGGCAACGGCTCCACGTTTCATAGCGCCAGGGACACCGCCTTTCGCACATCCATGATTCCGGTGACCAATTCATTCCTCGCAGTCGGACTGATTTCCTTGCCAGGGATGATGACTGGACAAATATTATCCGGCGTATCGCCCCTGATCGCCGTGCGTTACCAGATAATGGTGATGTGCATGATCTTTGGTGCAGCCGGGCTCTCCACACTGTGTTTCTTGCAGATGATAAGGAAAACAGAGCACTTTAAGGGAATGCAATAGCGTCAGATACGCGCAGGCAGGCGCCCGCTGCAGCGTTGCTGAATCTGCGCTATATTGTGACCACATAACAACAACAATAATCGAGACTTCCTAATGAGCTGGCTAACCGACATTGCCCAAAAGACTCAGGACATCCCAATCGCCAGCGTGCTAAGCGGTCGACTGAAACGTAATTCGCAAAAGCATACTGATGCTGAGCGTGACGAATTGCTGGTAAAGATTGAAATACTGACCGCACGGAACGACAAATTGCAGGATGTCGCCAACATCGAAGCGACTCAGCAGTTAAACGGGCTTGCTGAAGAGGAAGTTAACATTCTGAAAATTCTTGCCAGCGAAGATGAAGCGTCCGCCCACCAGATCGCCCAGGCATTTGATTTCAGTTTGGCGAGAACGCAGTACCACCTGACTCGACTTACCGAATTACGATACGTGATAAGTAATACGGCATTGGAACGTAAGGCATATTTTCTGGATCAGCGTGGTCGCGAGTACCTTGCAGCGAATAACCCGGCCTAGCTGGGTCAATATGCAGAACATACGCACCGCACCGCTGAATTTAGTTCTCGGTGCAATCTTTGGAATTCTGCTTGCTTCTAGTCCGCATGCAAAAGAGCAGGACTTTCCGCAGCTAAATGACCTGGTCCGCCAGGAAGTGGCTAACAAGAAACTGCCACTGCTATCCATTATTCTCGTGGACAAAGATGGCGTGGCCTGGTCATACGGGGTCGGTGTGGATGCGGCAAACCCGGACCTGGTGGCCGATAGCAACACGACCTACCGAATCGGCTCAGTCTCAAAATTATTCACCGACATTGCGATTATGCAGTTGGTCGAGAAAGGTGTTCTGGATCTCGATGAACCGGTGAGCACTTACCTTCCGGATTTTCTGCCCAACAACCCGTTTGTTGCGCCGATTACGCTGCGACTGCTAATGAGTCACTCGTCGGGGCTGGTCAGGGAACCACCTGTCGGTAACTACTTCGTCACAGATGAACCTTCTTTGGCCGCAACAGTGCAGAGCCTGAACAGTACAACCCTCGTTTATGCACCGGGCAGCAAGGTTCAATATTCAAACGCCGGCATAGCGGTCGTTGGTCGGGTTCTGGAAAAGGTTTCCGAGCGGCCTTTCGCCGTCGTGCTCAAAGAAAATATTCTGAATCCACTGGGTATGGCGCATAGCGCTTTTACGCCGGATGCTGGCGTGATCCGGAATTTGCCCGAGGCCTACATGTGGAGTTACCAGGGTGACCGGACGGTAGCACCGACATTCGAGTTAGGGATGTCACCTGCAGGCAGTATGTATTCATCGATGAATGAACTGGCTCTTTTCATGGGGGCACTGATCAAGAGAGGCGAAGCAAGCGATGGGCGATTGCTTAGCGAAAAAACACTCGATCAAATGTGGACCCCACAATCTACAGTCCAGAGCGGTCGTAATCGTTCCTACGGCATCGGCTTTGGCCTGGGTGAACTCGATGGTGAGCGTTCCGTGGAGCACGGCGGTGCTATCTACGGCTTTGCAACGCAGTTGAAAGTATTACCTGACAGGAAGATCGGCGTCGCGGTGGCGACTAACCTGGACATGGCTAATGGCGCGATCAACAGGATTGCCGATCACGCCTTGCGTGTACTCCTGGCAAAACAAGACCACAAAACAGCACCTGACTATAAAATATCCACATCGGTTTCCGTAGAGAAAGTCCGGGAGATGACCGGCCTTTATAAAAGCGGCGACGAGACAATCGAAATCAGCCACCGATTTGGCGATCTGTATGTTGAGCGTATCAGGGGCCTGTCGCTGCGATTACGGGAGATTGGCGATCGCGTCGTCATAGATGATCAAATGACGTACAGCGAAGATTTCACGTTCCTCGACGGAACAGTGAAAGTGTTGGGCACAGAATATGAACCCGTTGCGAAGAGCATGCCGGAGCCTATTAATCCTGCCTGGTCCGACCTGGTGGGTGAATACGGCTTTGATCACAACGTTCTGTACATCAGTGAAAAATACGGCAAGCTGCATGCTCTTATCGAATGGGGTACGCAGTACCCGTTGATTGACCTGGGCGATGGCAAGTTCAGGTTCCCGCCCTACGGTCTGTACCCGAACGAGCAACTGGATTTCGAAAGAGACGATACAGGCAAAGTCGATAATGCCAGCCTGAATGGAATCGGCTTTGCGCGCAGATCGACCGGGAATATTGACGGTAATGTCTTTCAGATCACGCCGGTTAAATCTGTCTCCATCCTGGAGAGCGAGGCCCTGGTCGCCACACCGCCTGCAGAGGATGGCGAGTTTTTTGCAGCCGACCTGGTGGACATCACTAATTACAGCGAAACAATCAAACTCGATATTCGCTATGCCTCAAATGACAATTTTCTTGGCGTACCCGTCTATTCATCTGCCAGGGCTTTTTTGCAGAGGCCGGCGGCTGAAGCCCTGCAAAGAATTGGTGAGCGACTGGAAAAGAAGGGCTACGGACTTCTGGTTCACGATGCATACCGGCCCTGGTATGTCACCAAGATTTTCTGGGACGCGACGCCTGAAGAAGGCAAACGCTTTGTAGCCGATCCCGCCCAGGGATCGCGCCACAATCGCGGCTGCGCCATCGATCTGACGCTCTACGATCTGAAAACGGGAATGCCGATTGAGATGGTTGGCGTCTATGACGAAATGTCGCCACGCTCTTACCCACATTATCCCGGTGGCAGTTCATTGCAAAGGTGGCACAGGGAGCTCCTGCGCGATGCCATGGAAGCAGAAGGCTTCAATGTCTACGAGTACGAGTGGTGGCATTTCGATTTTTCCGGCTGGGAGCACTACGCAATTCAAACCGACACATTCGAAGCACTGAATTAAGCGGTAAAATCCAAACCCGATGCACTGCCGCACCACAGATTTCGAACCAGCATCAGATAAATACCACCACTGAGAATCGCGACAAGATGCCGCGCCTGCGGGGCCCGCGCAGTTTTCGTAGCAGCGGCATCTTGCCGCGTTTCTCGGCCGCGAAACAGCGCTAGACCATAAAAGCACTTTCCCTCGGTTGAAGTTTATCGGACAACAGCGAACCTGCGTTCATTTGGACCGCAGCAAACCTGCGCTCATTCTCACAAAAATTGAAACCATTTGGCTCCAGGGCGCATCTAATCCCGTATAAACCGCCTGAAGAAACTTTGCTGGAGCACCAAAATGATTCGACTACGACTTGGATTCGCCCTGACGATCCTTGCTGGATATGCAGGAATCGCACAATCGGCGCCGCTACACGCGCCTGAGGCTGAAGTCATGGACCGACTGGCACCTGCCCTCGCGACCCAGGACCCGGTGCGGCTCAGCGTGGCGTTTCTTGCCATGGGCCAATATGGCCAACCAGCCGCGGACATCGTCGAATCAACAATCAATGCCAGCGGCTACCAGCATCTCCAGGCCGGCGAGATTGATAAGGCTATCTCGGTCTTTGAGCTGAACATCGCGACATTCCCTGGTTCGGCCAACGCCCTCGACGCTCTCGGGGAGGCTTTTATGGCAAAAGGCGATCACGATGCAGCCATCCGCTACTATCGTCGATCGCTCGCGCTCGACCCCGAAAACGGCAATGCCGCACTTAAGATTGAGCAGATGCAGGGCGACGAACAATTAGACCACGTGGCTGTGAGCGCAAACCGGCACTAATAACCAGGCAGGGCGGGATACACCCCCTGCCCCGGCACGTTCCTGCAGGAGCCCGTTCCTGCTAACGATCAAAGCGCAAAAGGACCAATTCACGTGGCGAACGACCGTTATCGCCGCCCAATCCCGCGACAATCAAATCAGACCCCTTGTTTTTTCTCATATAAACGCTAAATCGGGGGTGATTAGGCGGATATCCGCTGGTATCATGCCCGCCCAGATCGTATGGAGACCGGTCGGGCAGCCCCGGGATAAGGGGTGCCAGATCAACCGGATTCCAGCCTGCGTAGACAGGCAAATACTAATGAGAGCAAAACCTCGATCGCCCCGGGCAGGAGCGATTGGGACTATGGCGCCCATCGGACAACAATGTTCGCTGCGGCGTTTTTAACATTTGGATAAACGAGCAGATCATGACCGAACTTAGCAATTACAGAAACATTGGCATATTCGCACACGTGGATGCTGGCAAGACCACCACCACCGAACGTATTTTGAAACTCACCGGCAAGATCCATAAGATCGGTGAGGTACACGATGGCGCGGCCACCACCGATTTCATGGACCAGGAGCAAGAGCGCGGCATTACGATTCAATCGGCTGCCACGACTTGCACGTGGGACGACCATCGCCTTAACATCATCGACACACCAGGACACGTTGACTTCACCATCGAAGTCTATCGTTCACTGAAAGTTCTGGATGGTGGTGTTGGTGTTTTCTGCGGATCAGGCGGCGTAGAGCCACAATCAGAAACCAACT
>CAYOHF010000177.1:0-5168 GCA_964403695.1 uncultured Woeseiaceae bacterium
AGTTCGTCCAGGTAACTTGGGTCGGCGTAGTTCCAGGCGTGGTACTGCAGCAGGTCCAGTTGATTCGTTTGCAGGCGCTCGAGTGATCGATGTACAGCGGCTCGCACGGTTTCTTTGGAAGAGCCGCCCGGTTTCGGTACCCACTTGGTGAGGATCTGTACGTCATCGTCGCCGGCATATTTGTTGGTGAAGATACCGGCGATCTCTTCGGCGGAGCCGTAGTGGTCGGCCATGTCGAAGGTCGTCAGGCCTGCTTCTGTGTAGGCCTTCATGTGTTGCGCGGTTTTGTCGAGATCAAGTGATTGGTCGTCGCGTTCCATGTCCGCGATCTGCCACAGGCCTGTGATGATCTTTGAAATTTTAAGATCGGGCGCGAGCTCGGTGTGTGTGTCTTTGTTGTTCATGTTTATTCTGCCGGTAGCTCTTTAAACAAGGCGTCGGTATCCACGCCTTCCTTTTTGAGCTTGCTTAACTCGCGGAAATAGATCGTCGTGGCTATAGCCATCACAATGAGCCACACGGGTGTTGAATGGAAGTACCAGGCGGTCGTCTCCGCGGCCAGGTCCTTGCTGATATGAATGATGAGGAACCCCGTGAGCATGATCACGCCGGCACTCGCCAACAGGATTTGCCAGGGTCGGGACGTCAGCACTCTGACTTCTTTTGCGAGCGCAGGATTGCGGCGCGGTAAGCTCAATACCGTAACGCACATGAGCAGGAAGTTGACCAGCATCGAGGTGACCATGATGTCGATGCCCAAAAAGAAGTCACCCGCGAAATGGCTGCCCAGTATGCCGATGCTGGCCATCACGCCACTCAACAGTATCGCCGTTTGCGGCGTATGGTGGCGCGGGTGTACCCGGGCAATCCAGCGGGGAAAGATGCCGTCTTCGGCCCAGGCGAACATCAGTCTTGATACCGCCAGTAGCATGGCCGGCAGATCATTGATCAGCGCGATGGCGGCACCCGCCATAATGGCGATGGCCCACCCGGCAGGCAGCAGGTAGCCGAACAGCCCCGGGGCCGAAATGTCTTTCGCTAATGCCTCTTCGGCAACAAAGGACCAGGGCACGGCGTGGTAGACGGCGGACGTGAACAGGAAGTAGTAACAACCTACGGCGACAATGGCGATGCCGATGGCGAGTGGCAGGTTGCGTGAAGGGTTCTTCGCTTCGCCACCGGCCTGAGCAATCGCATCAAAGCCGATGAAACTGGAGAAGAGGATCGCGGCCGCCGCGAGGAAGGTGGTGATGTCGAAAGGAGAGCTGACCCCGGACACCGTCCGGTTCTCACGCTCGAGCAATGTGCTGGCGAAATCTGCCTGGTCAAACCAGAAGCCCGCAACAATGACGATGCCACCGAGTGCAAACATCAGGAACATCATCGGAATCAGTGTTCGCTCGTAGAGCTTGCCGCCAATGACATTGACCCCGACAAATCCCCAGATCATCGCGAGAGCCAGAGCCACCCGCACAACGCCTGTTTCCAGTAAGGCGGCCAGCTGAGTCCACTCGAGGGCGAGGGCAATGTCGCGGAAGAACGGCACGATGATGTAGGCAATCACGCCAATGACAATCGAAAGACCAAACCACTGTGAAAAACTGGCGACGAAACCGAGGTAAGGATGCAATCCACGGCTGGCGTACACATAACTTCCTCCCGCGCGCGGCATGGCAGAGGCCAGGATGGCGTAGGCGAGTGCTGCCAGCAGTGCAGGGATGGCGGCCAGCAGAAAGGCGGGCAACACCCAGGAACCGATGCCTGGAACATTGCGCTGGATCATGAACGGCACGACGTACACGGAGGCACCCAGCATCGAGCAGATACCGGTGGCTGCCAGGCCCAAAAGGCCCAGCTGACGGCGCAGGCCGGTGCTGGAGGGTGGCGGGATGTCGGTCGGGGAATTCAATGTTTTATTAGTATTCGATCGTCAGTTAACGGGCGCACGAAAAGGGGTCAAACCGATTTTCGCACATTAATTCGGTTCGACCCCTTTTTTCCCACACTATTGTGGGAGCGGCTTCAGCCGCGAATTCTAAACATCATGACTGATCTTGAATTGGCCGGACAGCAGCGAGTTTGCGCCCTTATTTTGCCTGGGATCAAAGTCAGGACAGCCATTAATTTGGTCAGTCAATATTTACAAAAAGCCATTAGAAACAAGATGAAGTAATTGATGGGTGTCCCGATTACACTGTGCTTTCGCCGACCAGGCGCACCGTGCCATCGCGCGAAGCAGACATAATATGTACAAAACCGGCGTTTGTTTCCAGACTCAATGGGCTAAGATCAACAGGCAGGTTTGATCAATACAGCTTGGCGCCGCCAATACGGTGTTTTGTGGTGCTGTAATTTCTATGCGATAAGTTGGATAAGGGGATCAATTATCTCACGCACGATCTTTTACGATTTCAGGATGCTGGCGCTCCAGCTAGCGGCTGCGCTATTGCTGGCCGCCTGCGCGACGGCATCCTACCAGCCGGTAGCACTCGATTCGATTCCCTTGCAGGAGCGTGCGCAGATCCAGAGTAGCGGGCCGGTCACGGTCAGTGCCGCTGTGCCGGGCGCGGAAGAAGCCGAGGCGTTGTTCGACTTGCCGCTTTACGACAGCGGCATTCAGCCGATCTGGTTAAAGGTCGATAACAACAGCGATGACTGGGTGCGCTATGCCCCGGTTGGAACTGACCGGGAGTACTTCTCGCCGCAGGAGGTCGCCTATGTTCATCGTAGTGCCTTTTCGAAACAGGGCAAGAAGGACATGAACTACTATTTTCACGACATGACGATGCCGCGACGAATTCCTCCGGGTGAATCCCGCTCGGGATTTGTTTTCACGCATGTTCATCCCGGTACCAAGGCGTTTAACGTGGATCTTTTTGGCGCAAGCCGGGAGAACGATTTATCGTTTACGTTCTTTATCGATGTGCCGGGATTTCAGCCGGATCATTCGGAGGTTTACTTTCAGGAACTATATTCGAGTGAGGAGTTCAGGGATTTCGATGCGGATGAATTAAAGGCTGAACTCGCCGGCACTCAGCTGCAGACCTGGGACCAATCGGGTCAGGTCGAGGGCCTGCCCATCAACGCGGTCATTATCGGTGAACCGCGGCAGGTGTTGCAGGCACTTATCCGCGCCAACTGGATTGAAGAGCCCAGAACCGCTACTGAAATGGCGGCCAGTCAGCCGGTTCTTTATGACCGGGTCGCAGACGTGATTTTCAGAAAAAGCCTGAGCGCCAGCGGCGGGCGAAATGAATTGCGGCTGTGGTTGAGCCCGATGCGTGAGAGCGGCACACCGGTATGGATGGCGGAGGTGACACATTTCGTCAGTGAAGGTAAAGGCCGCGTGCAAATGGACCCTGTTCTGGATGATGCCGCGGTCTATTTTTTGCAGGATATCTGGTATGGCCAGGGCCTCGCCGGATACGGCTGGATCCGCGGGCCGGGCCAAGTGCCTTACGATAATCAGAAAAAGGCTATCGATGGCTCGCCTTACTTCACGAGCGGGAGTATTGCCGTCATGTGGATGTCGGGCCCGGCGATCTCGATGCTGGATATCCAGGTCATGAACTGGGATACCGGCCCGTTGAGGGATGCGCCATGAGCATCATTCGCAGGTGCGTCATCGGTGCTGCCATGCTTTGTGTGGTTGCGATGACTGCGCAGGCTCAGGAAGCGGAGCAGGATTCCGGGTTTCTGGACCGTGGAATAAGCCAGGTGAAGGCCGGTGTTTCGATTACTGTTGCGGTGCCTGATGCCAGCGAAACAAAGGAACTGTTCGGCGTGCCGCTCTACAAGAAGAAGATTCAACCGGTCTGGCTCGACATCAGCAATAATCGGGAGGCGCCGGTAACGTTTCTTCCTTTGGGCCTGGATCCGCAATACTTCACGCCCGTCGAGAGCGCTATGCTCGGGTCGGGCGGTGCCAGAAAGGCAAAACCCGAGATTAGAAAATTCTTTTTTGACCAGAAGATCGATATCTTTATTGACCCGGGAGAGAATCGCTCGGGTTTCATGTTCACACAGGTGCAGGAAGGCACGAAGTCTTTCAATGTCGATGTCTACACCGCTAACGGTGAGCTCGTTAACTTTACGTTCTTCGTGCCGGTGCCCGGACTGCGGCTGGATCACCTTGAAGTCGACTGGGATAACGTAAATCCAGAATCCGAGATTCGTGATCTCGACAAGGAAGAACTGGTCGAATACCTCGAAGCGCAGCCGTGCTGCACGACGGACAAGAATGCCGATGGAACGGGCGACCCCCTCAATCTTGTGGTTATCGGCAGCGTGGACGAAGTGTATTACGCATTTATCCGCGCAGGATGGGATGAGACCGAAGTCATCAGCAAGTCGTCGCTGGCGAAAATGGGTAAATCTTTTGTTACCGGGAGCGAGTATCGCTACTCACCTGTCAGCGGACTATTTGTGCTGGGTCGTCCGCAGGATGTTGCTTTCCAGAAGGCGCGCGATAGCATCAACGAACGCAATCACCTGAGATTGTGGATGTTGCCGGTGCGTTTTGAGGGCAAGCCGGTATGGATAGGCCAGATCAGCCGCGACATCGGGGTGCGCTTTACTGCCAAGACCATCACGACGCATAAGGTCGATCCGAATGTGGATGAGACGCGCGAATATCTTGTCGAGAACCTGGCCTATTCGCAGGCGCTGGCCAAACTGGGCTATGTGGAGGGCGTGGGTGCTGCTGCCCTCGATGCACCGCGTGGCAACCTGACGGGTGATCCTTACTTCACCGATGGCAAACGCGTCGTGTTATGGATCACGTCGCAGCCAAAGAGCTTCGATGATATCCAGGATCTTGACTGGGGTGCCCAGCCGTTGCGTTAAGGTTTGCTTGTGCTCGCACAGGCGAGCTGCCCAACAGTTCGGGACGCTGAAGCTGACGGTCAACCGGATACGTTGGTTATTCGAGTGCGCGGACCAGCAGGCCAGACACAAAATAGGAAATGTACCTTTTCCCCGGACCGAGCATTCGCGGCTGAAGCCGCTCCCACAATCTCGCGCAACTCTTGTAAGAGCAGCCCAATATTGTAGGAGTGGCACAATATTGTGGGAGTGGCACAATTTTGTGGGAGCAGCCTAATATTGTGGGAGTGGCACAATTTTGTGGGTGCAGCCCAAAATTGTAGGAGCAGCACAATTTTGTGGGA
>CAYOHF010000178.1:0-5149 GCA_964403695.1 uncultured Woeseiaceae bacterium
GAATAGCCCGCAATCGCCCGTGCCGATAGACAGATCGTGGCGACTTTTAATCGATCTTAACTATCGTACGGCGGGCTAAACCCCGAATCCGCTAATAAACCGGATCATGGCGCCAACGCCCAGTCCACGGTCAGGAAACTCGTCTTTGTGGAACAGCAGTGGCAAGCCATCTTTCTTTTTCAACCTGCATTCAAAAGATTGATCGTTGTTGTAAACGATCCGGAAAACTTGCATCGTAACGCTCGGTGGCTGGGCCCGGAATATTGTCCCGCACGGCCCTTATAACAGGTGCATATCTCACGATGGATCAGGTGGATTGGGGAATGTGGTCTCTGTTGCCGTTACTGGCAACGCTGGTGCTCGCGTTTATTACACGCTCTGCATTGATCGCCATGCTGGTCGGTACTTTTGTTGGCACGCTGATGATGGGCAGCGCGCCAGGCGTGGGTATGAACGAGTTGTTCCAGGCATCGCTTGGTAATGGCGATTTCATCTGGATTTGTGAGATCGTCGTATTGATCGGCATATTGTTTGAGCTGTTCAAGCGATCGGGCGTACTGGGGGCGCTGGCAGAACGGTTCTCCGGAAAAGGCAGCAGTCGACGCAGTGTCGAGGTGTCCGCCTGGGGCATGGGATTTATGATTGTCGATGACTATTTCAGCCCGCTGTTGACCGGTGCTGTCATTCGACCGATGTCTGATAGGGCAGGCGTGCCCAGGGAAAAACTGGCTTTTATCCTCGACTCGACGACCGCATCGGTTTGCATACTGGTGCCGTTCACGGCCTGGGGTGCTTACATAGCCAGCCTGATCGCTGCACAAGGTGGACCGATAGGGTCTGCCGAAGAGGGGCTGGCAGTCTTCATCGGTGCGATTCGCTACAACTTTTACCCGCTATTAATGCTGGCTTTTACGCTGCTTGTGGCCTTACGAGTCATTCCGGATTTTGGCCCGATGCGCAAAGCCGAGCAAAGAGCGGCCACCACCGGGCAGATATTGCGCCCGGGCGCCAAACCGCTGCTTTCAGAGGACAGCGAAAATATGGTTGGCCAGGTAACGGGTCAAAAGTCGTCATTGATTTTTGAGCTTCTGATACCTGTATTGCTCTTGATTGGCGTCGGCGCGTGGTCGCTGATTGCGACGGGATCGGTCAAGATTGTAGAAGCTTTCATGCTGGCAAACGCGTGGATGTTTGTGGTCTTGGGGTTGAAAGGCAGTTTTCCTGCAGTTAGTGACGTTGGCGACGTAATTGTCGCTGGTACCAGGAGCGTAATGGCCGCGTTGCTGATCGTAGCGCTTGCCTACGCCCTGAACGCGGTCACGATTGAGCTCGGAGCCGGCCAGGTAATTATTCAACAATTTGCTTCAGATTTATCACCTAACTCTTTGGTTGTAATCACCTTTCTGTTAACGGCAGCCATCTCGTTCTCGACCGGTACCTCGTGGGGAGCGTATGCGATGATGATGCCTGTCGCCTTACCGGTAGCGTACGAATTTTCTGGCGGCGAGGTGACACCTTTGATCTACCAGACGGTAGCAGCTATCGCCGGCGGCGGAATATTTGGTGATCATGCATCCCCTGTTTCTGATACAACCGTGCTCTCATCAGTTGGTGCAGGCAGCGACCATATCGATCACGTCATTACCCAGTTGCCGTACGCATTGTTGATCGCACTGCTGACTACCGGACTTTACCTGTGGATCTAGATTTCGATTTCGACCAGCGCATCGAGAGACGCGAGTCCGGCTCCTATAAATGGGACGATAACCAACGCCTGTTTGGGCGTGCTGATCTCACGCCTTTCTGGGTTGCCGATATGGACTTCGCAACGCCGGCGCCGGTTCTCCAGGCGATAAAGAATCGCTGCGATCATCCGATTCTCGGTTACGGAAAACGCTCCGAAGAATATTTTTCCGCGATCCAGGACTGGTTGAAGACAAGACATGGGTGGGATGTGCCAAGAGAGTGGCTGATGTTCTCTCCACCGGGCTCAATTGTTGGCATTGGCGGCATCATTTCAGTGCTGACCGAACCAGGCGAATCGATCGCGGCGCCTACGCCCACTTATGGGCCGTTACTCGGACTGGTTGAACAAAACGGTCGAAGACTGATTCGCAATCCGCTTAGGGAAGTGGATGGCCGTTATGAATTGGACATCGACGACCTGGCACAGAAGATTGAAGCGGATACGCGCATGGTCGTCATTTGCAGCCCGCATAACCCGGTCGGTCGCGTTTTCAGTAGCGAGGAGCTTGGCGCTCTGGCGGTCCTGGCAGAAGAACGTGATTTGATTGTTGTGTCAGATGAAGTCCATTGCGATCTCGTCATGCCGGGGCATCGCCATTTACCGTTTGGCAGTATTGGTGGCGAACGATCCGTGACCGTTATTTCGCCGAACAAAACCTTCAACACTGCCGGCATACCGCAGTCGACGCTCGTGATCCCCGATGAAAAGATTCGCGCGCGTTACCAGGTTTACCTGAACACGAGGCAGCTCAATCATGACAGTACATTCGGCACTGAAGGCATGATTGCAGGATATAGGCACTGCGCAGCATGGCTGGATGAGCTAATTATTTACCTCGCGGCGAATCACGAGCTGGCTGAAAAGTTTTTCCGTGAACGAGTACCGGCTGTCAGAAAAACCCACGCAGAGGCAACTTATCTCGGCTGGCTTGATTGTCGTCAGCTGGGCTTGAGTCAGGATGAGATCATGCGACGGCTGGTCGATATTGGTGGCGTTGGTTTGTACGGCGGCACTGAATTCGGTAAGGAGGGGGAGGGGTTCTTCAGAATGAATCTTGCCTGCCCGCGGGAATTGTTACTGCAAGGACTTGCAGGGATCGAAAAGGCGCTGGATCACTGCCGGCCCACAATCCAGGATTTAAAATCCTGAACTACGTTAGATGGACTTGGATTCCACTTGGTTTTGTTTGGTTAAGACATCAACCTGAGCTTTATTTTGTTCGCTGTTGCCAGGTCGAGCATTCGCGGCTGAAGCCGCTCCCACGATTGTGCCAAAGGTAGCGTGGGAGCGGCTTCAGCCGCGAATTCCTAATATCACGACCAATTTTGAGTGTGTGGGACTGCAGCGGCGCTGGGTAATACTTAACTCGTCGAATTTGCCGGCAGTCTATGCGGCATGTCACAGCGCTCACTGAATTAGTAATAGCTTGTCCTGCGCACAGGTTGAAAAAGTTCTTTACGATGCGCGCAGACGGGGTCGACCGCACACAAATCACATTGCGGTTCACTCATTTCGGGGCAGCGCTGGCGTGCCTGGAAGAAAAACCAATCCACCGCGCCCATGCTCTTGCCGGATTTAACGACGAGCTGCTCAATTGCCGCATGCGCCGCCGCTCTTACCGCCCACTCATCATCCGCTGATAATAACTGTCGCCCAACGAGTTTTGCTGCCAGCTCCTCGTCTTCCACGTCGATCAATCCAGTGCGCAGGCAGGAGCGCATTACATGGTAGTCGACCACCGGCGGTATCTCATCTGCACCATTGGGCAGGAACGCTTCCGGCCGTTGTTGCAGGATTATGGCCAACAACCCGGCCTTCTTGCGCAACGGATCTTCCTTGTAACCGCCGACATGATCGAGAAAATGAAAAAGTGCGCGCAGCGGTGACGCAGATGTAATGACTCGCGCTAGCAATGTCTGTGGCGTCAGGTCAAGCGCTAACATGTCGCGTCCATACTGGCGCGCCAGCGCCAGATGCAGATCGAGGGCCGGCATTGGGTCAGTGCCATCATCGGCACGCAATACTGCCAGCATGTCAGCCATCGTGAGTTCAGCCTGGCCTGCCGGCGTGAGCATTTCCGGGTCATTTTCAAGCCAGCGGAGGTAAGCACGAAAGAGATAAAACGCACCCTTTCGCTCTTCTCCATCGACCGTCGCGATAAGCGGACGTTCATAACGATCGGCCCTCGCTGTCCAGAAGCTGAATTGCTGCAGGGTTGCGGCGAAGAAATAATCAAGCGTTGCCGGATGGTCAGGCGAGGGCAAATCGGGACCGGTGAATGGGAAAGGCGTGATATCTGCAACGCCTGCAATATGCTTTGCAATGTTCCTGATATTTTCAGGATTAACTTTTACACGTGGGTCCAGTAGCGGTTCCGGCGGCGGAGATGGTCGCAAGAGTACGGCCGGCCCGACACCTTCTATCATTTGCGCCGAGAGTGGCATTGCGTGACGAGCTGCCATTACAGGGTGTTTGCCACCAGCCAGGCCGGCAAGCGTAGCGCCGCAAAACGTGTCCCCGGCGCCAGTGGGGTCTACGACATTTGCGGTTACGCCGGTCAGGTGCGTGGCGGCCGTGCCTTGAACGACAGTCGCACCGTCTCGCCCTTTGGTAACAAAAATTGTTTGCCCGGGCTTGGAGTTCACTGCCTCCATAGAGCCAAACAAACGTACGGCTTCTTCTTCGTTCATAAAGAACAGGTCAGATTCCTGCAAAACTGCGGTCGCGTCATCCGGCTGTCGATTAATAAGATGGAGCGCGGTTCCTGCAGAGATTCGTCGTGCACCTCTCTCTCGACACGCACGCATAAAAGAGTGTTGTTGGCGAAGATCGCCGAGCGGCACAAGGTGAACGTAATCAAATCCGGAAAGATCGGCTGGTAATCCCTGCGGTGAGAGCGATTCTTCCCCACCAAAGTGCGACTGCACATAAACAGCCTGGTTATCCGCGTAGGTTATTTCAAAATGGGCAAAGTCTTTCAATGCTATTGAGGGGCCCAGCCACTCCAGGCTTGCGGCGACCTGCGTTAACGCGTTGGGAAATGGCTCGGGTCGCGGTGCGAACAAAGTGACTGACGCGCCGCTGCGCCAGGATGCCATTGCGGTGTACATGCCAGCGCCACCGGCAACCAGGTCTTCGGCGCCGTCCAGCGTATCGAGCGATGCACCGCCAACAATTAGTATTCGAACCACTGCTGTCCCATAAAGACGAGTTTGCCGGCCGTGGGCTGAGGCGTTGGCGCAATGTTTCGGTATTTTTTTGGGTTTGGGACATCGCCCGCTGGGCGGGCTCCTACATTCCTAATTAGGAATGTAGGAGCCCGCCCAGCGGGCGATTGCGAGCGATTCAAGTCAACTTGATGCTTCATCCGGGCACCGATTTTGAGTTTATGGGACAGCAGTG
>CAYOHF010000179.1:0-5121 GCA_964403695.1 uncultured Woeseiaceae bacterium
ATTCACCGGTACAAAAAATCATGTCGGCTTCGAAAACACCGTGCACGGCGGCATTATTTATTCGGCACTTGATGACGTGATGGCGAACACATTGTACCTGCAAGACCTGAAGGCACATACGGCACGCTGCGAAATTCGTTACCGCCAAGCACTGGAAGTCGGGCAAACCATAAACCTGGTTGGCTGGATCGAAAGCAAGCGACGACGCCTGATTGTTCTAAAAGGGGAAGCCCGGCTCGCCGAGGATGATACGTTGATTGCTGATTGTGACGCGAAATTTATGCTGGCTTAGCGCTGATTTGTAGCTGAGGCTATCGCTATCGTTTGATCGATTCTCACCACATTCGCAATCGATGCCTGGTGGGAGGATGTACAACAGCATAAACACAAGCAATAGGTATTGCGTATTCTTGAGGCCGGATTTTCAGAAAGCATAGAGCTGGTCCGACAAAACATCGATTACGTGAGCGGTGACCGCCATGCATAGGCAGAATTAATAGCCCACTGCCGCCCCATCAAAGCGCATTTCTGTCGCACCGTGGTACACCCCCGTTTCGGGATCGCGCCATACGGCCTGGTACCCGCCAACCGACCCGATGTAGGGTCTGGTGCCATAGTCGACGACATGCCCACGCCGACGCAGCTCCTCAACCACATCAGGATTGACGCCTGACTCCAGTAACAGCCGCCCACCATCCGTCATTTCGCTTCCCGTGGGTTGTGAATCGCCCGAATGTATAAAACGTGCCGCATCCCCGGCTTCCTGCACATTCATTTCCAGGTCGATGATGTTGACGAGAATCTGTACATGCCCCTGCGGCTGCAGAAATCCGCCCATCACGCCGAAGGCCATCACCGGTTGCTCATCTTTCATCAGCATGCCGGGAATGATGGTATGGAACGGCCGTTTTCCGGGCGCATAAACATTCGCGTGTCCTTCCTCCAGCGTAAAGGCAGAGCCGCGATTCTGTAACGGAAAACCCAGACCCTCGGGAACGATGCCGCTGCCGAATTCCCAGTAATTACTCTGTATGAAAGACACCATCATGCCGTCACTGTCAGCAACGGAAAGATACGTCGTGTCACCGTGGGGTGGTGGCGATCCGGCTGCCTGATCGAGGGCCGCTTTTTCCGGATTGATAAGTCCCCGACGTTCGTTCGCGTACTCCTGTGACAGCAGCCACTCGACGTCTGACTGGTCAAATGCCGGGTCCGCGTAGTATTTCGCACGATCTTCATAGGCGAGCTTGGTCGCCTCGACCATCAGGTGCCAGAAATCAGCATTGTCGCGTCCCATCTCGCCGAGCGGATAACCCTCGAGGATGGTCAACATTTGCAGCGCGGCAATACCCTGTCCGTTTGGTGGCAACTCATAGACATCGTAGCCCCGGTAACCTACAGACACCGGCGTCACCCATTCGCCTGCGTGCGCACTAATGTCACTTAACTGCAGTTCACCGCCGCCTTGCTGCACTGCCGCCACGATTTGTCGTGCCGTCTCGCCCTGGTAAAAACTTTCGCGCCCGCCGGCAGCAAGACGCTCATAGCTACTGGCAAGGTCCGGGTTCTTAAATATCTGCCCGACACGTGGCGCTTCACCATCGATTTGATAGGTACGAAATAATTCTGCCAGTAAATCGGCAGGCAGGTCACTTTTCTTAAACTCGGCAAGCGACTCTGCCCACAACGCTGCATCGACCTCGGTTAGTGGAATACCGGCTTTCGCGTAATCAATTGATGGTTGTAACAACTGTGCCATCGGCAGCTTACCGAAGCGCTCATGCAACGCATACCAGCCGTCAACTGCACCCGGAACACTAACGGACATAGGTCCGAACAGCGGAATGCGTTCTTCGTCGCCAAGTGCCGCTCGCATCGCTTCGTAGGTGAATCCACGTGGCGTGCGGCCACTGCCATTGTAGCCATGCAATTTACTGCTCTTCGGGTCCCACACAATTGCAAAAAGATCGCCACCGATGCCACACATATGTGGCTCAACCAAGGCGAGCATTGCGTTCGCTGCAATCGCAGCATCTATGGCGCTTCCGCCTTTCTTAAGAATATCGATCGCAATGGACGACGCAATTGGATGTGACGTTGCGGCCATTCCATTTACGCCTAGTGCCGGGCTGCGACTGGCATAGCCCTCGCCAGTGTAACGAGTGCCACCGCCAGTACCTTCCGTGACTCCCACGGACATACACAGACACAATGCAACCGCCATGAAAAATCTTCGAAACATCAAATTATCTATCACTGCTTCCCCACCCCTGACTTCGATCTTATCGATTGAAATACACCCAAGCCCACCTGTTCCGGGACGGTAAAATTAATCGTTCGCAGAGATAAGTATACTGTCCCCGGATTCAAGCACCAGACAAAGGGGATACCACGTGACTGCCAGCCAACGCATATTTACGATGATTACGTTGCTCGCCACGCAAATGGCCTGGGCTGTTGGCGATCCGCCGGCAATGACGCGCATTGAATTTGACCAACTGATGCAAGAGATTTCCAACTGGGGACGTTGGGGTGCGAACGATCAACTTGGCACACTGAATCTCATTACGCCCGCAAAGCGCCGTGAGGCGGCATCCCTGGTCGAAGATGGTGTAACAGTATCGATGGCCCTGGATCTGAACAAACAAGAAGATGAACTAAACACGAGTCCATTCGAGCACCAGGTCATCATTGCAGAGTTTGGCGGCCACACGGGAATCGTCGATACATTCTCGGTAAATTATCACGGCTATGCCCATTCACATATTGATGGATTGCAGCACATCACGCATAAAGGCGAGCTATACAACGGAATGTCGCTGGAGAGCGTTCGGCCGGAAGGCACGGAGCGGCTTGGAATTCAAAATGTTGGAATTAATGGAGTTTTTACTCGCGGAGTATTGATCGATATGCCACGTTTTCTTGACATCGATTTTCTGCCAGCGGGAACAGCGATTACTGTTAAAGATTTAGAGGCGTGGGAAAAAGAAGCCGGCGTGACCGTAGGCAGTGGTGACGTGCTATTGATCCGCACCGGGCGTTGGACACAGGTCGCCCAGGAAGGCCAGTGGAATTTCATGGAAAAGGCGGCTGGTTTGCATGCGTCGGTGGCGGCCTGGCTGAAATCCAGAGACGTCGCGGTGATCGGCTGCGACGGTGTATCTGATGTTACGCCTTCCGGTGTGGAGGGGCTGGTGATTCCCCTGCATGAACTGGTAATAGCAGGTCTTGGCATGCCGATGCTCGACAACCTGGATCTGGAAGCAGTCGCGGAGGCAGCTGCGGAACGCGGCCGTTTTACTTTTTTGTTTGTGGGCGCACCATTGCGCGTACCAGGTGGTACAGGCTCGCCACTGAACCCGCTCGCGGTATTTTAGGTATCTTTAGTCCGCTTCTGATTTCGCAGATGCGACCCGAACGGTATCACCAGACTCGTCATTTTCGGCGCGGCGTTCTGTTTCTTTGGCCAGCACTTCATGCATGTAGGTCAGCGCCGCATGCAGTCGTCTGAGTTGGGCATCTGACAACGCCGCAATCTCTACCGCCTCAAGCGCGTCCGTGACGCACTTTGTCGGATCTTCGTCGATCGCCTTTTGTAGTGTGGTATTACTCATAGCCAGTAAGTCTATCAATCGCATTGGCTGCCAGCCGTGACCCCGGTCACGTGGCGCGAGCGTCGTCATTCAGGCTAAAATGCCGACGATTTTTGCGCCTGGTTCGGCGGCGTGTTGTTTACAGGAGAAAAATGTGTCCTTACCTGCATTACTTGAAGGCAGATTGCGAATCCCGGTTATCGGTGCGCCGTTGTTTATAGTTTCAGGACCGGAGCTTGTAATAGCGCAATGCAAGGCTGGAATTGTCGGTGCATTTCCCGCGCTTAACGCGCGACCGCAACCGGCGCTGGATGAGTGGCTCGAGCGGATCACGACTGAACTGGACGAATTCGCGAGTGCCAATCCCGACGTTCCGGTCGCGCCATACGCGGTCAACCAGATCGTGCATCAGAGCAATGACCGCTTGCGGCAAGATGTCGAGTCGTGTGTCAAATTCAAAGTGCCCATCGTTATTACCAGCCTTCGTCCTCCTGCCGAGGTTGTGGAAGCCATCCACAGTTACGGTGGCCTGGTATTTCACGATGTCATCAGCGTTCGTCATGCCCGTAAAGCTATTGGACAGGGCGTGGACGGGATCATTACGGTTTGCGCCGGCGCCGGTGGTCATGCGGGTACGCTCAGCCCGTTTGCGTTGGTGAAAGAAGTCCGTGAGTTTTACGATGGCACCATTATTCTCTCTGGTGCCATGAGTCGCGGTAACGACGCGTTGGCGGCACAAGCAATTGGTGCTGACCTCGCTTATATCGGTACACGTTTTATTGCGACCAAAGAAGCCAACGCTCAGGCCGATTACAAAGAGATGATCGTCAGTAGTGACGCTGACGATATTGCTTACTCGTCCCTGTTTACGGGAGTGCACGGCAGCTATCTGAAAGGCAGCATCACCAACGCCGGGCTGGACCCGGATAATTTGCCCGAAGCCGACAAGAACACAATGAATTTCGGCAGCGGCGGCGGTTCAAAGGCCAAAGCCTGGCGAGATATCTGGGGTGCGGGGCAGGGCGTCGGCAGCATCGGTGATATTCCGGCGGTTGATGATCTGGTTAAACGAATGGAGCAGGAGTATCTCGAAGCGCGGCAACGGCTCGCGGCTGGGTAGATTCGGTTTCTACAGAATCATTCGCGGGTTATAGCTGTCATTCGCGGCTGAAGCCGCTCCCACAGATCAGTGCCAGTCAGCGAGCATCTGCCAATCTTGCGTGACTCCGTGGGAGCGGCTTCAGCCGCGAATTCGGAAACGTGCGCTTTAGCTTAGTTTCTTAAGCGCAGTAGCGATCCACGTCACGAGAACAGCCAGCGTAAGTGCGAGCACGATGTCGAGCAACAGGCCAAGCACGTAAAACGATTCAAGGCCTGCAATACCGCCGCTGATATGGAAGGGAAACGGAAACCCTATGGTCATTTCCTGATCGCAACATAGCGGATCAATTTTGTGCCGCAACCATGACCACGTATTGCCAATCGCAAACAAGAAAATAGTGATCAGGAAGGAGCGTGATCGACCGAC
>CAYOHF010000180.1:0-5072 GCA_964403695.1 uncultured Woeseiaceae bacterium
TCTGCTCTGCATTTTCCAGCTGGCAGTCATTTTCATAGGTAACGCCATCCAGACCACACACGGGCTGATAAACCCGCGGGCAATTTCGACCCTGCGACTGGCACAGTCCGGCATGTAATATCCGCCCGCCCGCGCGCTCGGCAAGACAGGCGTTTCCATAGGTCAGATCATCAGCACCACAAACCGGCACATACATACGCGGACACGGCCTTGCGTTGCAGGCACCCTCTGTCACGACATTAAAACCCGCTGCTTGTGCTGCGCAGGAATTATTGAATGTTTCGCCGTCCGCATTGCAAACCGGCATATAAACTTTCGGGCAGTTTTGCGTATCGCAAACACCAGATCTTTGCACGGGTGTGCGATCGAGATCTGCTTCGCAACGATTCCGGTAGGTCCGTGCATTTACACCGCAGACAGGTTCGTATTCGGCCGGACACTCGCTATCCTGGCATGCACCGAGATTGTCGATCTCGATGCCCGCAGAACTGGCGAAACAGACATTGTTATAAGTGTTCCCATCAACGCCGCAGACCGGCTCAAAATCTTCAGGGCAACTACCAACATCCGCGGCACAGATGCCAATCGTTTCCACGCTCATGCCCGCTTCACCCGCAAGGCATTCATTGTTATAGGTATTGCCGTCTGCTCCACAAACCGGGGCAAACGTTGCTGCGCATGCTGAATCTCCCTCACAGGCTCCTGCAAATTCGATTTCAACGCCGTTCGTCTCGGCAACGCATTGATTCGTGTAAGTAGTGCCATCCGTGCCGCAAACCGGGTCGTGCTCCTCGGGGCAGGCAAAGTCTTCTGCGGCCATCGGCCTGTTAATCGGGCACTCACCTCTGCTCGCAATCTCCACCCCGTTCGCGCCAGCAACACAGTCGTTGCTGTAGGTGTTGCCATCGACACCGCACACCGGGTCAAACTGCATCGTACAAGCGACTGCGCCTTTCTCCGGGGTGGGCTCAACGGCTGCTTCCTGCGAATGAGCATTCATGCTCATCAGGAGCATGAGAAAGGTCAATACGCCATTAAGGGTCGTTCGTCCGACCAGGTGATGTGTGCATTTATTCATCGTAGATTCTGTTGCAAAGATCCTGAAATTAGAGTGCATATCTTACAGTGGGTTCAACCCGTTCTTCACCCCGTCTGTTGCTTGTCCTCGGCGACGCCCCAGTAGCTATAGCTCAGGACCCTGGCGCCCGGAATATACATTCTTTCATCGGAGGTTATGTTGAAGCCAGCTGATTTAATCAGTGCCGGGATGTCGCGATTCATGTTGCAGCCACCTGCTATCTTTTTCCAGGTCGGGTTCAGCCGTTTTTGCCAGAGTGCTACCTTTTCATCCGGCGCAACGCCGTGTTCGCTAAACAACAAACGGCCACCTGGCTTGAGGACGCGCCGCATCCCCTCCAGCGCTGTTACGGCATCCGGTATGGTGCAGAGCGTGTAGGTCACGAGTACGGTATCAATACTGTTAGCCTCAAGCGGTATTTGTTCCCCGGGCAAATTGATCAATTCAACCTCCAGATTGGTGCTATCCAGCATCGGTTGCGCTTTGCGGCGCATGCCTTGTGATGGCTCAAGGCCCCAGATTTTTTTCACTTTACCGGCATCGTAGAACGGCAGGTTCAGGCCGCTGCCAAATCCGATTTCCAGAATTTCCCCTTCTGCTTGCGGCACAATTTTCTCGCGCTGCTTTTGGTTCGGCCTTGCCGAGCATGCAGCATTAATCAAATGCGGGAGAATATGTTCGTTATACCAGCCCATCATGTCTCTCCGTTATTGTTCAACTTGTACTGCAAAAGTGATCACTCCGCCACAGCCTGGCCGGTGACCCTGGTTTGTGCTTCGTTGGTTAGCGCAATTAGTTCGCTAATACTAATCAGTTCAAAGCCGTCGCTACGCAGTTTCGGCAACTCCTCTTCGAGAAATGCCAGCGTCGTCGGATACGGGTGACCAATACCAAGAGCAAAACCATTCTGTCGTGCAAGTTTTTTTAGCCGGGCGAACTCGCGGACGACAGTTTCCGGGGACTGATCCGGATCGAGAAAAACGTCTCGTTTGGCTGCCGGCACACCGCTCTCATGCGCGAGCTTAAGCGCTACGCTCGCAGCGGTTGTATAGCTGTCTACGAAAAACAGGTCGCCGCGATTTCGAATTTCTTCCATTAACCAGTTCATATGTCCGGGATGGCGCGTCAGCAGGCTACCGCGATGACTGTTAATACCGATCGCGTGCGGCACTGCTTCAATATCCTCTATAAATGTCCTCGTGAAAACAGCGCGGCTCATATCAAGACGCAGGCCACCGGGCTCATCCAGGTCGGAATCGTCTTGTGCTTGTAGTGGTAAATGCAAGAGGACTTCTTTGCCGCTTGCGTGAGCTTCTTCCGCAAGGTGTCTTGCTCTCGGCGTACCCGGCAATACTGCACAGGCAACTGGCCCTGGCAGGTTGATGGCTCTTTCGCCCGCCAGCAGCGCGTAACCCAGATCATCGATGATTACAGCGACTCGCGGCAGCGGAACACGCTCAGCGGAAACCGGCATCGCCAGCAATACAAGCGCAGATAGAATTACCCGAAGGAGAAACATTTGGACCTGTTAATCAGGGGCCCTGGAATGCATGACCCATTGATTATTTAGCTGCTGCAACGCTTCTATCAGCTGTGCGTCGGTTTCACGGTCAACCCCCGCCTGCAGGTTTTGATCCGGATATTGCCGTGAACCGTCAACAATGACATCCGGCTCAACGCCGATTTCATGTATTGAATCGCCGGATGGCGTGAAATAGCGTGATGTCGTCAATTTAACTGCGCGTCCTTTTGATAACGGCATGACTGTTTGCACAAGACCCTTACCGAAAGTAGTGGTTCCGACAATCGTTGCACGATCGTGATCCTGCAGCGCCCCGGCAACAATTTCAGATGCGGACGCCGAGCCGCCATTCACAAGTACGACAATAGCGGCGCCATCCAGAATGTCGCCGTCGTTTGCTTCGCGCATGAAACGGGATTCCGCGGTTCTGCCCTCCGCTGTCACGATGATGCCGGCATCGAGAAACAGATCCGACACGGCAACTGCCGAATCAAGGAGGCCGCCAGGATTGTTGCGTAAGTCCAGTATCAGGCCGGTCAGCATGTTGCCCGTTGCTGCCTGCACTTCTTCCATCATCAAATCTATTGCGCGGCTGGCCTCGTCAACAGTGGTTTCGTTGAACTGACTCAGGCGTAGATAACCGAATGAGGGCTGCAGTATCTCGTGGCGGACACTGGCAACCTGAATTTTCTGCCGGGTCAGGTGAAACCTCAGCGGGTCATCATAATTTTCCCGTCGCACCGTTAGTGCAACCGGTGTACCGGCGCGGCCACGCATCTTGTCTATCGTTTTGTCCAGGCCGTCGCTCGCGACCGATATGCCGTCAATCTCGATGATTTCGTCGCCGCTTTCAACGCCCGCACGCTGCGCCGGTGTGCCATCGATCGGCGCAATAACAACAATTGCCCCACCTTCGGTGCTTACTTCAAGGCCGACACCCGAATAGCTGCCGCTGGTGCTGATACGAATGTCCTGAAACTGCGTGGCGTCGAGGTATTCAGAGTGTCGGTCGAGGTCCGCGACCATGCCGCGAACCGCACTTTCAAGCAGTTGCGCATCATCAATGGGATCGACGTAGTCGCGCTTGACTCGCTCCATTACCTCAGCGAACAGCCGCGCCTGTTCCCAGGACAATTCTTTCGCCACCGGCTGGCCCCGGCTCGCCAGCGAGGCACCACCCAGCGACAGGCTGATACCCAGTATGGAGCCGATAACAACGACCAGAATACCTCTGGTTTTCAACGACACGTAATTCTCCTGAAACTATCGACGACGCCGCTCTCTGGCAGCGATAGCCCTCTGACGATAGCACAGCAATGGTGTGAATTCTGCCGAGTTAGGTCCCCAGCCAACGCTAATGTGGGAGCGGCTTTAGCCGCGAATCGGCCTGATCGCACGCCGTGCTCATTCGCGGCTAAAGCCGCTCCCAAATTAGTGCTCAGCCCGTTTTCGGCTGTTTGCTCACCCAGTGTCGCGGGTTAACCGGCTTGGTACCCTTGCGAATCTCGAAATACAGCCCGGACTGTGTCTGTCCACCACTGTCGCCAACCGTGGCAATCACGTCACCGGGCGCCACCCAGTCGCCGGCACTCTTCAACGTTGTTTCGTTGTAACCGTAGAGGGTCAGGTAGCCCTCGCCATGGTCAACAATGACCAGCAGGCCCATACCTGCAAGCCAGTCGGCAAAAACGACCCTGCCATGATAAATCGAGCGAACTTCGCGGCCACGCGGGGCTGCCAGCACAACACCGTTCCATTTCAGCTTGTCGCTGGCGCGCGGCTGGCCGAAATCATGCAACAAATTGCCGGCAACAGGCCATGTCAGGCGCCCCCTGAATTTGCTAAACGGTTCCTCGGAGGTAATTGGATAGTCCGACAGAATGCTGGTCAGCTCGGCAATTAGCCGCGAGAGATCCTGCTCCTGTGCCGCAAGCCGCTCGATTTGAGAACCTTCCTGGGCGATTTTCGCCTTGAGCGTCGCGAGCAGATCCTGGCGCTGGTCCTGCGCAGCGCTTAGCTCAGCGAGCTCGGCCACTCTTGCCCTCGCCAGACCGGCGATTCGGTTTTCCTCTGTTGCTGCCTGTTGACGGAGATCTGTCAGCTCGGCGATGTGATTGTTAACGGCGCTAATATTTTCGCCACGAAACTCGCTCATATAGCGGTAGTAGGTCATCAGCCGGCCAACAGTTGCAGGATCATGTTGATTCAGGAGGAGTTTGATTCGTTCTTGTTGACCACTGGTGTAGGCCGTGCGTACCTGTGCTTCGAGCTGCGCCGACTCCGCAGACAGCTCCGCCTCCCTGGCTTGCAGGCGTTTATCGAGATCGGCTTTCTTTTTTTGGCTGAAGTCGCGCTGTCGCTCCAACTCCTTTATGTGGATACGCTTCTCAACAATACCGGTCTCCGCCGACTGTAGCTCGCCGGTCACCCGGTCCCGGTCACTCGCTCTTTTGTCCATGCTCGATTTGAGCG
>CAYOHF010000181.1:0-4956 GCA_964403695.1 uncultured Woeseiaceae bacterium
TGTCCACTTCTTGCTGCGTTATGTATTCTCGGGCGGCCTCTAACGCTGCGGTGACTTCAGAGGGATCAGGTGCCCAGGTGCCTGCCTCAGAACCACTCTCCTCACGAAAAGTATTGAGTACTTCATCCCTGTGCTTTTTAGCGACCACATCTTCGGCGTGGCGAGCGACAAGTTCAATCACTTTGCTGGTAGCTTCAAGCTCAGCACCAAGATCGATTAAAGCATTTACCGCATTGAGTCGATTGCCGGCGGCGGCAAACATCAACGGTGTCTGGTTCCACACTGACTCCTCGGCGTTCACCTCGGCACCGGCCTTCACTAGTCGATTGATAACATCCGCATCGCCTGAAGCAGCAGCGAAGTGCAGCGGTGTGACTGCACCGGTAGTGGTTTCAGCCATGACGTCACTACCGGCCGCAAGCAAGGCGCTTACGACTTCGGCAGCACCATTACTGCTGGCCAGGTGCAGAGCGGAGTATCCCCCCATGCGAGTGATTGCGTCCAGGTTGGCCCCGGCGGCGATGACCATGTCGGCGATTGCCCCATTGCCGTTCTCTGCTGCCCAGTGAATAGCCGTCATGCCATCGCCTTGCGCGGTGTTTACGTCTTCGCCTTGCTGCAGTAGTTGGGTCATACGTTCAATGTCTTCCACCATGGCAGCATCAGCCACCAGGGAATCGGCGAGCACCGATGTTAGCGGCAAGAACAGCAGGGTAAGAATGACTGCCAATAGTTGGGTGAGATTGCGCATGGATTAGGCTGCTCTTAGTAGACTGGTTAGCTCAACAAAGTGCCAGTGCTATCACCGAAACTTTCCAGGTCTTCCAGACCCAGTTTATGCAAAAGACTTAGCATCGCATTGGCCATAGGTGCGCCATCGGGCGCCTTAATGTGCAGGTTGCCTGGAAGTGTGCCATTGGCACCACCTGCTATGAATAGTGGGCAGCGCTTATGATTGTGCAGATTGCTGTCACCCATGGGGGAACCATAAATCACCATGCTCTTGTCCAGCAGGTGAGTATCGCCTTCCATCGTGGATTCCAGTTTCTTGAGCAGATAAGGCACCATGCCGACGTGGTATTTGTTGATCTTGTAAAAATCCGTGACGCCTTCTTCGCTGCCACCGTGGTGGGAGCAGGGGTGGAAAGGTTTGTCGGTGCCGGATTCTGCGAATACACGAGCCGAAGCATCGCGGCCCAACTTGAATGAAAAAACACGGGTGGTATCCGCTGCAAAGGCCAGCACTTGCAGATCAAACATCAGCTCCACGTGCTCGGCAAAGGACTCCGGTATGCCGGATGGTGCTGCCGGTATATCGCCTTGTTCGCCGCTGCTTGCACGGTTTTCTATCTGTTGAATTCGGCGCTCGATTTCTCGGACATTGGTCAGGTAATGGTCCATACGTCGCTGGTCTTCCGGGCCTAATTGTTTTTTAAGGTCACTGGCGCGGCTGCCTATCCAATCCAGGATGCTCTTGTCGGTGTGCCTGCGCATTTGCCGTTCTTCCGCACTGCCCCCAGCGCCGAACAACTGGTCAAACACCAAACGTGGATCGCGGATCAGTGGCAGGGGCTCGGTGGGAGACGCCCAGCTAATGGAATCGGTGTACACACAGGTGTAGCCATAGTTGCAGCCACCGGACTGGTTGATGTTCTCAATACAGAGTTGCATGGAAGGGATTGGCGTATCCTGGCCAAACTGATTCGCGTACAGCTGATCGAGAGATGTGCCCGCGAATACATCTGAACCTTCGGTTTGTTTCGGATGAGACTGGGTAAGGAATACGGCACTGGAACGGAAGTGGTCGCCACCGATCTCGCCGGGCTTCTTGGCTTCTGCATTGGCCACATCGGTATTGCTGACAATCGTCAGGTAATCCCGATAAGGCTCCATGGGTAACAAGGCGCTGGGAGTGAGATCGAAATCACTGCCAGTTTTCTCAGGTGCCCAAAGATGTTGCGAAGCGCCCCATTCATTACTGCCTGCCGCGCCATGTACCATCTCGATTGCAATAAGGCGGGTAGGGTTCATTAACTTTTCGGTACGGGAGGCGGCATGGCCCGCAGGAACCATGGCGCCAAGAAAAGGTAATGCGATTGTCGAGCCCATGCCTTTTAAGAACGTACGGCGAGGGAGGTGCTTTCCAGTGATGTATTTCATAGTTGTTGTCTCGTAGATTAACTCGTGGATTGATCTACTCTCAGTCTAGGGGGCGGAATCAACACTCACTACGGCTTCTACTTCGGGTATTCGTTTCATTTTGAAGGCTTCGCTATTAACGACACCTTTTATAAAAGAAGACAGGCGATAATCATTGGTTTCCGCTTCTACAACGATTTTGCGTACCGTTGGCATGTCGTAATATTCGACCCGGCGACCCAGCGCGTACGCCATCAGATTGCTGGCGAAATTGCGTACCAGGGATACGGGTCTACTTAAAAGCACGGATTGCAAGTCATCTGGATTGGCGATTTCAGTGCCGTCATAAAACGTGCCGCGAGTATCCAATGGCATACCATTTTCCCGGATTCGCCATTTGCCCGTGACATCGAAGTTATCCAGTGCCAGGCCAATAGGGTCCATGAATAGATGGCAAGACCGGCAAGTTGGATTGGTTCGATGCATTTCCATGCGTTCCCGTGTGGTCAGAATTCTTCCTCCCTGTACGCCTGCGGTTTCATCAAGGTCCGGTACCCCGGGAGGTGGGGGTGGAGGAGGAGTACCCAATAGTACTTCCATAACCCATTTACCGCGCAGAACAGGTGAAGTTCGGCTGGCGTGAGAGGTTAGTGTGAGAATGCTGCCATGCCCCAGTAAGCCCCTGCGGTTGGTATCGGCGTGCTGTACCAGACGAAAGTGGTCGCCAGCAACGTCGGGGATGCCATAGTGCTCTGCAAGCGCTTCATTGGCGAAGGTGTAATTCGAGGTAAATAACTCCAGGGCTGAGCTGTCTTCTTTCACAAGGTGGTTGAAGAACATCTCTGTTTCAACCTGCATAGCATCGGCCAGCTGCTGGTTAAAATCGGGATACAGCAGTCGATCTGGATGGACTTTTTCCAGATCTTCCAGGCGTAGCCATTGGCCAGCAAAACGAGAACCCAGGGCTTCGGCGCGTCGGTCGGAAAGCATTCGTTCTACTTGCCCATCCCAGACAGCTGCTTCTGATAATTCTCCGGTTCGTGCCAGAGTAATTAGCTCTTCGTCCGGTGACGTTCCCCATAAGAAGAAGGAAAGGCGAGAAGCCAGGTCCAGTTCGGCGAGTTGGAACGTTTCCCCGGGTTGCACATCCTCCGGTGTCGCTTCCAGGCGAAACACGAAATCGGGACTGGCCAGAATGGCCTGGAGTGCAGTCTTAATGCCGTTTTCGAAACCGCCGATCTCAGCGCCCCGGTAATAGAATGAGATCAGGTCCTCCAGCATGCTGGCATCGAATTTGCCTCGATAGGCCTGATCGGCAAGACGGGAAAGGATTTCTTCTACGCAGGCCATTTCGTTAGCTTGTGAAGTTGGACGGCAACTGAAGATTTTCTGTCTACTCGGTGTGGCTGAAACGCCGGTGGCGTTATAGGGTCCGTCGATTGCCAAATCTTTCAGATGAGCCGGTGCTGTTATGCCATAGGCCCTAACCCCGATCTGCCTGTCCACCAGTGACCATTTATGGGGTGACAGCATGTCTTGCATGGGCCCTTCGGACTGTTTCAGGAAGGCGGCTGAAACGCGATGAGGGCCGGCCGTCACAAACATAGGCACCGACTTCATGTTGACACCATTAGGATCGGACACATGCATCCATTGATCCATCTCCAATAACGCCATGCGCTCGCCGTCGATGGAGATTTCGATTTGTTCGTCCCGTGTGGTCATGCCGAAGTATTCGCCGGTCGTTGTATGTTCGAACGCCATGCGGAACACATACTCACCACCGGCAGGGAAGTTGTGCGCGACACTGATGCCACCGCGGGTACCGAACGGTGCGCCTTCCACGCGATCCCATTGGGTGGTGTAACCGGAATTGGTATAAGTCGGTGAAGCCGGCGGTATGCCTGCGTCACCAACTGCTAGCTGACTGATTTGAGCAGCAGCGCTTAAATAGGCACTTAATAGAGTAGAAGAAAGAAGCTGCACATCGGCAATATTGTCGAAGTTGCTGCTCTTGGTATCCAGGGGTAAGTAATCTTCCGCGTTGACGTCGAGCGCCAGCAAGTCCTTGATTGCGGTCTCATACTCCGGCTGATTCAATCGTTGAAAGCTGCGATGGCCAGCATTTGGATTTTCAGCCGCCGCCAGATCCACTTGATTTTCCAGTGTCTCAACCAGCGCTTCCATCACGGGTTTTGACGGTCTTGGCATGCCCGGTGGCGGCATCATGCCGGCGCGCAACTTAACGATCATCTTCTCAGTGGTGGGCGCTAACTCAGCGGCCAGGGCAACGTCGTAGTCCTGCAGAGACAGGTCTGCAAATTGTGTGCGTAGCTGATCGTTATGGCAAACAACGCAGTTGGTCTGAATGACTTCGGTGAGGCTGGCCAGAGACGGTTCGTTTTCCGTAGCCGTGATTGAGCTGCTTAATCCAAGGCCAAGCAAGGTCGCAGAGACAATTGTGCATACAGTCTTCATTTCTAGTTCTCTCCAAACCAATACCTGTTCGGGATATTGCTATTGATCAGGTAATGCGGATCTGTACAGCTCTAACTTTTCTTCTTGCTTATTGAATTCTTTTAATACCTGTAATTCTGACCCGTCCGCCACGTCGAAAAAGGGCCAAAATTCAATAATGCGAGCGTACAGTGACTCTTGATTCTACTGTAACGGTAACGGGATTCCTATGAGCATTTAATGCTAATTAATGAATGGCTTACATGGCTTTTTCTTGGCTGAATTGCGGCAAAAATTCCCTGATTCCCCCCACCCTCTCTCTCAGGCAGCTAACTGGCAGTTGTTTTCCCGTCGGAAATC
>CAYOHF010000182.1:0-4943 GCA_964403695.1 uncultured Woeseiaceae bacterium
CTCTGATTCGGCCTCTATGTCCTCGACGCTCCAAATAGGCTGCGGCGGCTGCGCTATGCTGGCGTGAGGGTCCAGGGGCAGTTCATAACCCCCGGTTCGCTCTGGCACCTATCGCGCTGGATTTTCGGTTAGAGTCTGAGCATGACTGCATATACTAATTGGGTCTATCGTTCATGCCCGTATTGAGCGTGCGCAGAGCTGTTGTTCGCGAAGATCTCAACGTAACCTATGTTCCGCTTATCGCCCAGGACCGAAGCGTTAAGTGTCACCGCACATTCTGGCAGTTAATGTAATGCTCCGGCACGGCAACCGCGTATTTGCGTAGCGGGGAATGTCGCATGTGAAAGTAGCGGTATTTGATGGCTGAGCTTGTCTTGGGTCTGCCAACTGGGACAAACTGAGTTTTCGAACTAACTAAAGAGTTGAATGTCGCGACGCGGCACCCGCAACCAGTCGATGAGTTGCTTGAGCGAGATTGCTTTGCAGAATTTAAGAAATCGGTCGAGGTAACCAAACCATTTCCTGAGCGCTGGTCGGATCACTTGTTTGAGAAACTTGCCGATTACCTGCTCTAACCAGACCAGGTTGAACAGAATTAATGAGCGTATTCCTCTCCAAATCCAAACTCATGTCCGCCCGGCAGTGCCTGAAGCGTTTGCACCTGGAAGTTCAGCACCCGGATTTGAAAGTCATCTCCAGGGCAACAGAGGCGGCATTCGCAACCGGTAACCAGGTTGGCGATATTGCTCGCATCATCTACGGCACGGATGACAGTGTCTTCATTCCGTACGCGGGAGGTCTCAGTCATGCGCTGAAGAAAACCAGGCGTCTATTGGCTGAAGGGCCCGCATACCCGATATTCGAGGCAACGTTACAGCACGCCGGCGTGCTGGTTCGTATCGATGCGTTGTTGCCCGACGGCGATAGCGGTGGCTGGCGAATAGTTGAAGTGAAAGCATCGACATCGGTCAAGGATGAGCATGTTTTCGACTGTGCAGTGCAACGCTGGGTCTTCGAAGGGCTTGGTCACAAATTGACCACGATGGCATTGGCCTATGTCGACAACAGTTACGTCTACGAAGGCAATCAGGATTACGCCGGATTGCTGATCGAGTCCGACCAGACCGAACCTACCGCCAGCTTGCTACCTGTGGTTCCGGAGTGGATCGCCAAAGCCAAACAGGCCGCTTCAGGCAGCGAACCGGATATCAGTGTCGGCAGGCATTGCTACCAGCCCTACGAGTGTCCGTTCGTCGACCATTGCTGGCCAGCAGATGTCGATTACCCGGTCCAGGGGTTGGGTGGCAGCAGAGCAAAGCTTGGCGAATTCATTACTGCAGGGATGCGTGATATCAGGGATGTACCCGCATCGTGGCTAAGCGAGAAACAACAACGCATCCAAAAAGTTACGCAAGCCGGCAGTGCACAATTGCTGCCGGGCGCCCGGGAATTTGCTGAATCGCTTGCCTATCCGCGTTACTACCTCGATTTCGAGACCATCGCTCCGGCCGTACCGATCTGGCCCGGTACTCGTCCCTACGAAACGTTACCGATTCAATGGTCGTGCCACTATGAGTCAGGCGAGGGCGCGATGGCGCATTCAGACTTTCTGGATCTGACCGGTACGCCACCCATGCGCCGCCTTGCTGAATCCCTGATTCGGGCACTGGGTACGATTGGGCCGGTCCTGATGTATACAACCTATGAACGTACGGTGATAAATAATCTGATAGACCGCTTCCCGGACCTGGCGATCGCGTTGTCGGCGATCGTGGAGCGACTGGTGGACCTGGCGCCGCCGACGCAGCAAAACTATTACCATCCGGACATGGCCGGATCATGCTCCCTGAAGGCGGTGCTACCGACCATTAGCACAGAAATTAGCTATAAAAAATTAGAAGGTATTCAAGAGGGTACAGGCGCTTCTGCAGGTTATTTGGAGGCGATAGACCCAGACACTCCCGACGAGCGGAAAGCCGAACTGAGCGAACAATTGCTACGCTATTGCAAATTCGATACTGAGGCGATGGTGTTGTTGCTGCGCTTTTTGAGAAACGGGCCATAAGGTCCGTCTTGTCAGTGGTATATCGCAGGCAGGAATGCGTTGGTTAATGGCGAATGATTAACCGGTCAAAAGCATCGGAAATGTGTCTTTTGTTGGATTTTATTCGTGCAGCGAACCGTCTAAATCGGAAACTCCCGCTGGCCAGGCTGCCAGTGGGCGAGATTGATATGTGCAGTCCCGATACCGAGTGAGCGTACCCATTTTGCGGCTGCATCCAGCGTGACCCAGGTCTTTATCTTGCCTTTTTGAGTTTCCGCGGTAATTGAGCCATTGGGTGTATTCGCTTCTATATGAAAGCGGGCGCCATGGCCGATGATATTGATCTTCTTTATAGCGCCAGCCGTAACCATCGCCTTCATCATTTTTTCATCCATTTTGCTTCCCCGGAAACATTTCACTTTGTTCAGGAACGATGATGCCCGTCACATCGCAGTGCCTGCGAATCAGCATTTCGATCATATTGGCCACACTCCGGTGTTCCATATCCGCAGCCTCGCGCACGGCTTCTTTCACGCCGGGATCGATTCTGAGATTGAGGGTGGCTATTTTGGTTCTGGGCATCGGCTCGGTGTATTGCGAAAGTATTGCAAATGTAACGCACTTTACGTGTAAAAGCCAAACCGTTCACCGCAAGAATACGAAACTGCAGTTCTTCGTTCGTTTGCTATGCTGCCCTGATTATCAGCCGCAAAAGCAATTGCTCGTTGAAGCAGGTATCTTTGCGCCCTTGTCCAGACCGTCCCGGAGATGGGTAGTGAACGAACGATGAGATTCACAGACGCCGTAGAACTATTGCTCCTGGCCTCTCTCTGGGGCGCCTCTTTTCTGTTTATGCGGGTAGCCGGGCCGGAATTTGGACCGATCGTTCTTAGTTTTTGGCGAGCAGTGATCGCGGCCCTTTTACTGCTGCCCTTCCTGCTGTTGCGTAGCGGGGCTGCAGAACTAAAAACTCACTGGAAAAAACTCGCTTTGGTCGGTGTTTTGAACTCCGCAATTCCGTTTTGCCTGCTGGCACTGGCTACGGCCTCTCTTAGCGGCGGATTTGCGGCGATTCTGAATGCGACCGCGCCGCTTTGGGCGGCTGTTATCGCCTGGATATGGTTGGCCGACAAGCTGGATGGCAGTCGAATTGCGGGCTTGACGATTGGTTTTTCGGGGGTTGTGGTTTTGGTGGCGAACAAGATCGGCCTTGAAGCACCCGGCGTACCTCTGGCCATTCTGGCTGCGATGTCGGCAGCATTCTTCTATGGACTCGGCGCCAATTTCACAAAGAAATACATGCAGGGCATCAGCACGCTTGCTGTTGCAACGGGCAGCATGCTGGCAGCCGCAATAGTCTTGTTACCTGGTGCGTTGCTGCTTTGGCCAGGCGACCCGGTTTCGATTCAGGCGTGGGCTGCCATAATCGTAATGGGCACCGCGAGTACTGGCGTCGCCTACGTCCTGTATTTTCGCCTGATCGTTAATGTGGGTCCGGCGAAAGCGATCACTGTTACCTATCTGATTCCCGTCTTCGCGGTTATTTGGGGGGCAATATTTATTGATGAGAAACTGACCACGAATATGGTGATTGGTGGCGCGATTATCCTTGCCGGTACAGCGCTCGCCACCGGGATGTTGTCACTCGGTCGCAATGCAGAGGTGAATGAAAGTGAAATCTAGAATGGGTTCATTTCTGAGTTACGCGTTCAGACCCATGTTTCTGCTAAGCGCTGTATACGCGGTTTTCGCCATCATAGTCTGGACCATGAGTCTCAACGGATCAGCCCCGATTAACCTGGTCGGGACTTCCATGTATTGGCATGGCCATGAAATGGTCGTTGGATTCGCCATGGCCACGGTCGCTGGTTTTATTCTTACAGCGGTCGCCAACTGGACCGGACGGCCGGCTCTCAGTGGTTTGCCAATAGCCTGGCTTGTTGTTTCCTGGCTTGTCGGGCGCGTTGCAATGTTGTTCGCAACGAACATGCCTGTGGTCATGAGTGCGGCGCTAGACATGCTGTTTCCTTTGTCGCTGTGCGTATTTACGGCTCGTGAAATACTCGCTGCCGGTAACAAGCGCAACTACAAAATCGTCGCCGTCACGGTGATTCTTGCCAGTCTTAATCTTGTTTATCACCTCGGCGTGTCCGCTGTGCTGCCTGGTGGGCAATACATTGCACTTTATCTGTTGATTCATGTTGTTGTCCTGCTGGTTACCGTTGTGGCCGGACGGGTTGTACCGAACTTCACGGCGAACTGGCTGCGGGGTCAGGGCGTAACAAAGGTCCCCGTGGCCAATGCAACGGTTGATGGGCTGGCGATTACGTTGACGGTGGCGACAGGTCTTGTCGCGGTGTTTTTCCCAGACAGGATAGTGCTTGGCGTATTAGCGATGCTCGCCGCCCTCACGCATGCACTGCGAGTCAGTCAGTGGTGTGGTTTGCAGACCATGCGCAATCCGTTGCTCTTCATCCTGCACGTTGCCTATCTGTGGTTGCCGGCCGGATACGCAATGATGAGTATTGCCAGCTTCGGTTGGGCATTTACGCCAACGGCAGCGCTGCATGGTCTGACCATGGGTGGTATCGGCAGCATGATACTGGCAATGATGACGCGCGTGCCGCTCGGCCATACGGGCAGGGCATTACATGCGTCACGATTCACCGTCGTAGCCTACGTAATTCTAATGGTTGCGATCTGCATCCGCGTAATGAGCCCGTGGAATGCAGCCAATTACCTGGGAATGATTGAACTGGCAGCGACTGGCTGGTGCCTGGCATTTGGTATTTTCATCTGGGTTTACTGGCCAATTCTGACCGGCCCACGCATCGACCAGTAGCAAAATTCCATTGAAATTTGTAGATTTGAGGCATCGCCCGCTGGGCGGGCTCCTACA